>DAOVTY010000023.1 GCA_030632865.1 Bacteroidota bacterium | reverse complement strand
ATATCCCAGCAACATGAGCTCCACCAATTAATTTTGCCAGGAATTTTGCCCAATCCATGTAGGCAAATTTTAGTATCATTCCGGTTAATGCCAGCAATAAAAAACTAACTATTACAAAAATATGAGTAATCCGGTTACTTCTGGAGAATCGACGGATGTAAACTTGTTTCACCGTTTTGTGAATGTGTTTTTTCTTTTTATTATTACGCATGGCACTAATTGAGCGTGGGATCCACAATAAGGTATGAAGACCAAAAAACAGGAACACGCTAACTAAAAGACCTGTCATTGCCCAAAAAGTATAGTATAACCAGGGAAATTTATCTTTGTTGTAATGAGTGGCATGAGATAGATATCCTGTAAATTTCATATTTGCATCGTCGTGGCATTTCTGGCATGTATTAACAATGTTAGCCGGACTAATTGTGGATTTAGGATTATCCATATTAAATATATTGTGTGCCCCGTGACAATCAGAACAACGAGCTGCTTCAAGATAACCCAATTGGTAAACTTTCCCATGATAGGTTTCCAGATATGTTTCTGCCAGATCTTCATGGCACTTACCACATTGCTGGGTAATTTCAGACATAAACTGGGTTTCATGAACTTCTGAAATTTTATGTGCAGAATGACAAGTTTCGCAAGTTGGATACTTTATCTCATCATCACTTAATTTATAAGCATGATCACTTGCAATGTATTGATCGTAAATTCCTTTGTGGCAACTTCCGCAAGTAGCGGCTAAGTTTTTAGGATGAACTGAAGAACGTTCATCCGATTCTTTCAGCATAAAATGTGTAGTATGACAATCAGTACATATAGCTGTTGAAAGTAATCCTTTTTCGTTTAAGCTTTTTCCGTGCGCACTGGTTGAATAATCGTGAAATGCGTCTCTTTCTTTAAGGTCAGTGCCAACCATTGCTTTGTTGTCTTTCTGGTGACATTCTCCGCAAAGCTCCGGTATGGCAGAACGAAATACAGGGGAAGTTACATCTTCTTTGTTTTTTACAAGGTGCGTGCCGTGACAGTCGGTGCAATAAGGTGCGTTTTCATGTTTCTTGAAATAGGCTTGACCATGGCCACTTGTGAAATAAATATCTGATTCTTCAGCATGACATGCTGAGCAGTCAATTTTATCAGCCGATTCGCATGGACGTTCTAAATTAGCAGTAACATCAGAATGGCATTTTACACAAGTAATGTTTTTATGAGAAGAAATAGCCAGATCTGCAACATCAACATTTAATGAAATTGTATCGTTATTGGTAATCATGTGAAGATTCTCATCTTCGTGACATTTTAAACAGGTTATGTCGGAAATTGTTGCGATAATATTCTGTCTTTCCACTTTGTGGGGGGGATGACAGGCTGTACACGCCGGGATGGAACCTGGTTTTTTCTCCCACAATTCCCTGTTTATTACTTTCACATGTACATCCTCAATTCTTGCATGGCATTTCATGCAGGTACTGGCGATATTCTTCAACGAAATACTGGAACTTTGGCTTGTATGTGGTAAAACCAGATGATTCCCGTGGCAATCGTTACATGTTGCTGTAACAATTAAACCACTACTGAATAATCCCTGGCCATGAATACCCTGACTGTAATTTTCAACTATATTGTGTTCTGTAATATTATATTCCCTGGAAACGGGTGCACCTTCTTTATGACATGTACCGCATAAAACAGGGATATTCATTTTATAGGTAAGTGATTTAGGATCTGTCGAACTTAGAATGTCATGAGCACTGCCATGGCACTCAATACAGTCTGGGGCATTTTTATCGTTTTGCTGAAATGCCCAGCCATGAACTCCTCTGAAAAAGTTGGTTTGTGCTGTTTCGTGGCAAGTACCACAATTAACGGCATTTAAAGTTTCTGGGTGTGGATAATCTTCAACCAGCGCATCGGGATGACACGAAGCACAAAGAACATCTTTATGAACAGAATGGTTAAGTGCATCTGGTTTGATATATAAAGAACCTTTTCTAAGTGGGTTCTCAGATACCAAGTCAGGATCGTCGTGACACATAAAACAATCTTCATTGTCTTGCGCTGCCACGTTATACATCCCCAAAAACAACGACAATGTTAGTAATCCAAATATTCGAGAAACTTTTCTATTAATTATTGAAAATAAAAAGGACTGAAAATAATTTTTCATAATTTATTGATTTGTCAAGCCAATTAACATTGACTTGTAATTCAAAACCTTTATTATTTTGCTCATACTTATACAACAGAACGTTTTATCTGTTGTGTTGTATTCACACATTATAGTTTCTTACTAAGATTTTTTAATGCCAGCCGTTGAAAATGCTTTTAAAGTTATCAATTGGTGATTTTCCAATGGTAGCAACATAAAGATGTATTATTAAGAATATTGAAATAAAAAATCCTAATGCTGAATGGAAAATTGCAGTGACAAATACACCACTTAGGTTATATACATTTTCAATAATAATTTCGGGAAATAAAAGTGCGAACCCAGTAATAATTACCATGGGAACCACAAGATACATAACAATTATATAGAAGTATTTTTGTAGAGGATTAAATTTTCTTTTTTCCGAGAGAGGATAAGGCGCTTTCATATTATGAAACATTCCCCACATATAATAATAAATTTGTTTTAATGGGCGTTTTATAAAACCTTTAGGTTTTACAATATAATATTTACTATTATTTGTAATAATATTTCCAACAAAGAAAATTAAATAACCAAGTGTTACAACTACTCCAGAAATATTATGAAGATTTATTGCACTGTTAAACCCGATAAACGATGATTCAATATTTTGTAATGAGATACCAGTAACAATTAGAATAACAATTCCTAAAGCATTTAATCCATGCCAAATTCTTAACCAAACCGGATAAAAGTATATTTTCTTAGATGTTGCCATTGTAAATTATTTTTTTAATATTCTGAAAATAGTATGTGTTGCAACACCAACTAATGTTGCCAGAAAAATTATTATACTTAGTAATTTAAGAAAGGGAGATTGGTGAGTGCCAATTACATACGACTCGTTTGATAATACAGCATTAAAGATGCCAGTCTCCGATCGTTTTTGCAGATTCTGGTATTTGTACAATGATGACTTTAATCGGGAATTAGTTGTGTGACATTCAACACAATTTTTTACAGCTTTAGCCTTCTCCTGAATATTGTGAGAGACCATTAATCCATCAACAATTTCTGTGTGGCACTCAATGCATCTAACATGTTTAAAATGAAGTTCCTGATTTGGTAGCCAGTCGTGAACCTGGATTAATTGTGGATTTTCATGTCCCGATACTAATTGATACTTATTCATATTGTTATGACAAGATAAGCACATCTTGTTACTATAATCCACAATTTCTAAAACATCACTGCTGGTTCTTGCTGTTGCAGCATAAGTATGTTGGCTGTGGCATTTTGAACAGGTAAAATTATCACCGTAAACCTGATAATGAATACTTTTTTGAGACTCTTCTTCAATTTTTTCAAATTGATATGATGCAAACGACTCATCTCCGCCGTGACAATCCAGACATGTAATTAAAGATTCAAGTTTTAGATTTGATGCGTGAGGGTAGGTTACATATTCGTAGGAATGGCAATCTGTACAATCAAACAGATTATGAACACCTAAAGCAAGAGCCACTGTGTCAAGAATAAAATATGGATTCATTAACTTTTTTTCTTCTAAATCCATCAATTCATTATGAAAAGTGTATGCTTGACCTGAATGGCACTTTAAGCATTCATGATTCTCTGGATCATTATAATATTGTGCTTTTGAATGATGCCATAACGTGCAAAATAATATTATTGATATTAATGTAAATAAGCGATATTTCATTTTATAGTGTTTAAAATTACCTTATGTTTTTTGTAGTTGAACGTTTAAATTATGAGTTAAAATATTATAATGATGTGGTAATTCGCAATTTGTATTGAATTCCAAATTATTGGTTATTAATTATTGAATTTTATTGGTTTAGTTAATTGAACAACATAAATACGTAGTGTAATTTGTGTTGTTTTTTGTCAATTGTTTTTCAAACAAAGATAATAAAATAGGCAACTAGGGGAGTATAATTTACATACTGTTTCAAATGTATTTATATGCTATAAAACAGTTTAGTCCAATAATAATTTGCGACGTAAAAAAAATGTTATCGTAATGATTAGGTGTATCACGAGCAACTTATTGTTAATAAATTTAAGTAATTTTATCATGTAATTTTTAAACAACGTCTCTTATATAAATGCAATTTATAATAAAAAAATCTAACTTTGTCTGGGTTTAGAATATAGATTTATGGAATTCCACGTTAGTAATGAGATAAAAAAATCAGCAATAAATTGTCGGAAAAAATTTATTTGTTTGTCAAGAAATGAAGCAAATATTTGTAAAGTAATTTCTAGTGTTAATAATGATGTAATATTTGTTTATTGTCAAAATAATTGTGTGTGTGTATATCAGCACAATTTTAATAACAGGATAATATGTACTTGCCCGGTTCGATTGGAGATTTATAGCAAGTATGACATCTAAATTATCCATTACTGCTAATTAATGATTTAATTTAGTTCAACCACATTAAAGTGGATATATAAACAACTACAAAAAACGCTAACTATTTAATAGTCAGCGTTTTTTTTTGTGATCCCACCAAGAATCGAACTTGGATCTATAGTTTAGGAAACTACTATTCTATCCGTTGAACTATGGGACCCCTTTTTTAATAAGGACTGCAAAAATATGTAAAAACCTTAATAACGACAAATCAATCTATAATTATTACCAGTTGCGATGCTTAGTTATTTGTAAGGCTTATAATCTATTGATAATCACTCATAATTGAATGCTTTAGTCACTCATTTTAAATTTGCAATCAATTAAGTTTATATTAGGTAACAATACTTTATGTTTTTATAAATCAATAATTTAGAATATCTTGTAATAAATTTATAACCTATAATTCAACTAAAATCATGGATAAAAAGAACATTAATAGAAGAAAATTTCTTGGTACAGGATTAGCAGCTGCGGCAACCGTAACAGTTGGAAACACATTATCAGCAAACGAAACCTATAAGTTAATTCCTGTTAAAAAGAACGACGAAAATCCGTTTAACTCAATTACTTACAGTGCAATGCCAACAAATTCGTTTGGCAAAACAGGATACAAAGTGGGTGTTTTAAGTTTGGGAGGACAAGCAACTCTCGAGATTAAGGGAAGAGAAGAAGAGTCGGAGAAAATAATTAACCGTGCTATAGATTTAGGTATAAATTATATAGACACGGCCGCGTCTTACGGAAAAGGAGTAAGCCAGTTAAATATTGGCCGGGTTATGAAAACCCGACGTAACGAAGTTTGGTTATCTACTAAAACTCACGACAGAACTTACGATGGTTCAATGCGACTGCTTGAAGAAAGTCTTACAAATTTACAAACAGATCATCTCGATACCTGGCAGCTTCACAACATAAAAACTCAAGACCAAATAGATCAGATTTTTTCCGACGATGGAGCAATGAAAGCTATGGAAAAAGCCAAATCTGAAGGTATGGTTCGTAAAATAGGAATAACTGGCCATTATGAACCACTTGTACTTTTAGAAGCTATTAAGCGTTTTCCGTTCGATTCTATATTACTGGCTGTAAATGCTGCAGATGTACACTATTTGAGTTTTAAAAACTATCTTTTACCGGAAGCACAAAGACAAGGAATTGCAATTATTGGAATGAAAATAGCTACCCGTGGCCGCTTGCTTTCTTGTTGGACTCCACCGCCTTTGGATGAACAAACCGATGCACGAAATCGCACAACTTTACCGGGAACTGTTTCAATAAAAGAAGCTTTAACTTATAATATGAGCTTGCCTGTAAGTACATCGATAATTGGTGTTGACAGTATTGAGCAGATAGAGGAAAATGTAAGAATTGCATCTGAGTTTTCGCCTTTAAGCACAGCTCAAATGGAAGAAATAGAAGTTAAAACATTACCCATTGTTCGGCAAGGATTGTATTTCCGCAGGTGGGATGTTGGAGCTTAAAACACTACGTAAATATTATTTAAATAAGATCCTTTATTGTAACAATTAAATGAAGGATTCAGGATTACAATTTAATTGATAAAGTTTTAATTTGAATCGTTATCTTTGCCGCTCAATAAAAATTAGGTTTGATGTTAGATAAAATCAAGGCGTTACGCGAAGAGATAGATTCGGTTGTTGCTTCTTCTATCGAAGAGGTTGATGGACTTCGTATAAAATATATTAGTAAAAAGGGAAGCATTAGTCGATTGTTTGCCGATTTTAAGAATGTTCCGGCAGAACAAAAAAAGGATGTTGGACAAGCTATTAATACCTTAAAAAACTTTGCTTTAGATAAAATTAACTCCTTAAAAGAGTCGTTTGATATTGCAGATAATACCAGCTCGGGTTACGATTTAACGATGCCGGGCAAACCAATAAAATTGGGTACACGCCATCCGCTTTCGTTGGTGAAAAATGAAATAATTGGAATATTTGCCCGACTTGGTTTTACAGTTGCCGAAGGTCCTGAAATTGAGGACGATTGGCATGTATTTTCTGCCTTAAATTTTCCACCCGAACATCCGGCGCGAGATATGCAGGATACTTTTTTTATTGAAAAAGATCCCGATGTTTTGTTACGCACACACACTTCTAGCGTACAAATTAGAGTAATGGAACATTCCGAACCTCCAATTCGTTCTATTTTTCCGGGGCGTGTTTTTCGTAACGAAGCTATTTCGGCACGCTCGCATTGCATATTTCATCAGATTGAAGGATTATATGTTGACGAAAATGTTTCGTTTGCCGATTTAAAACAAACATTATTACAATTTGCAAAAGAGCTTTTTGGAGAGGGTACAAAAATTAGATTACGACCATCGTATTTTCCATTTACTGAGCCAAGTGCCGAAATGGATGTGAGTTGTTCTATTTGTGGAGGAAAAGGATGCAACGTTTGTAAATACACAGGTTGGTTAGAAATTTTGGGTTGCGGAATGGTTGACCCAAATGTATTGGAAGGATGTAAAATTGATAGTCGAAAATATACAGGATTTGCCTTCGGAATGGGAATAGAACGAATTACAATGTTGCGTTATGGAATAAAAGATATTCGCCATTTTTTCGAAAACGATGTGCGGTTTTTAAAGCAATTTGAATCGGCTATTTAGATTTTGTAAATAAAAATTATTGAAAAGGAACTAACACTATTAATTGTGTTAATTCCTTTTTTTATGTTGAATTTTTGCCTACTATTCTCGATGGAATTTATCGTAAAAATGTAATATTCAGGTTAACAGTAATTTAACAAAAGTCGATATAATTTAATGTTACAATAAAATGTAATATTTTTGCAAAAGACAAATTAGTCTTTTATTAATTATTTGAATAAAAAATGGAATCAAGAACAAATCAAAATCAGATAGTAATTACTACCTCTGACAATGAAAAACAAAAGTTGCCAATAAATTTAATTTTTACTTTGGTAGTGGGAGCAATTACCGGCATGGTAGTTATTTTTGGCCTCTTTTGGGGAGCCGAAAAATTGATGGGACTTTAATCTTTCGATTAAAATATAGAATTAATACTATAAAAAGCGGGTGTCTAAAATTATTTAGACACCCGCTTTTATTATGTTTCATCTATTTATCTTTTCATTATTCCATAACACATTATTTTTAAAATAGTGTCAACGGTAGCTTCTAAATTAGTTTCGCCATAACTACCTGCCGAAAGAGGCATTTCTAACCCTTTTATTGCAGTAGTAATTCCAATTGCTGCTAAATTAAAATCATAAATTTCGAATTCGTTTTTACGAACACCTTCAATTAATATTCTTTTAATCATCCTAATTTCATCCTGCTCGTACCGGCGTTTAACTTCATCGATAAAATCGACAGCGGTAACATCATTTTCAATAGCATGGTAAAAATTTGCCAATCCTCTGAAAGTTGCAAGTTTGGTTAAAATATAATCACGCAATTTATCTACCGGGTCAGTGTTGCGGTTAATAACAATTTCTAGTTCGTGAGCCAAAATATCCACCTCTTTCATTATTACTGCCTGAAAAAGGTCTTCTTTACTTTTAAAATAGTAGTAAAGCGAACTTTTACCTTTTCGCACTGCATTGGCAATATCGTCGAGTGTGGTTTTTTTATAGCCGTATTTACTGAAAATTTCGCGGGCAATTTTTAAGATATTCTCCTTGTTTTGGTCTTTTTTATTTCCGTTTTCGCTTTTGTGTAGCATTGTTTAAAACGTTAGTTGTGTTAAAAAAACAGACAACAAATATAACTAATTATTTCACCCATAAAAAAAATTGAACTTTTTAATCTAAAAGACGATTTTAAATGAATTGTTGCAAACATGCTTTAAATAGGTGAAATTAAGTATGTTCCTATTCGAAGCTTTCAATATTTTCATTTTCTACTAACTGAAAATCGAGTTGTTTACGTTCTAAATTTGTTCTCCATATTTTCACAGTTACCTCGTCTCCCAATTGGTATGTTTTATTAGAATGTCTGCCAACCAGAGCATAATTTTTTTCATCAAAAATATAAAAGTCATCATCAAGTTCTCGTATGGGAACCATGCCTTCTATTTTATTTAAAAGTTCAACATAAATTCCCCAATCGGTAATCCCAGAAATTGTACCTCGGTAAATTTTGCCAATATGTTCCTGCATAAATTCAACCTGCTTATATTTTATAGATGCCCGCTCGGCATAGGCTGCCCGGGTTTCCATATCGGAGGAATGCTTACATAAACTTTCATATTTCTGCTCATTTGCCGAGCGTTCGCCTTTCAAATATTTTTCTAGTAACCGATGCACCATCATATCCGGGTAACGACGAATTGGCGAAGTGAAATGCGAATAATACTCGAATGAAAGTCCGTAATGACCAATGTTTCGGGTGGAATAAGCTGCTTTTGCCATGGTTCGGATTGCAAGTGTTTCTACAACATTTTGCTCTTTTTTACCTTTAACGTTTGAGAGCAAATTATTAAGCGAGTTTGTAATTAATTTAGGAGTAGTAAGTTGCAATCCGTAGCCAAATCGTTGTATGAAAGTGTTTAACGACTCCAATTTTTCGGGATCGGGTTTATCATGAATTCGATATATAAAAGTTTTTGGAGATTTTTTTTCAGAACTTTTCCCAATAAATTCGGCAACTTGTTTATTGGCAAGTAACATAAATTCTTCAATTAATTTATTCGAATCTTTTGCCTCTTTAAAATAAACCGAAAGTGGTTTTCCTGCCTCATCGATATTAAATTTAAGTTCGAAACGATCGAATGCAATTGAACCTTTTTTAAATCGTTGGTCGCGAAGCAGTTTTGCCAACTTGTCTAAAACTAACATTTCAGAATTAAAATCTCCTTCCCCGGTTTCTATAATTTCTTGTGCTTCTTCGTAGGTAAATCGGCGATTGGAGTGAATAACTGTTTTTCCAAACCACTCTTTGCTAATATTTGCAGCATCATCCATCTCAAAAATAGCCGAAAAACAAAGTTTATCTTCGTTTGGGCGCAGCGAGCAAACACCGTTCGAGAGATGTTCTGGAAGCATTGGAATAACACGGTCAACTAGATAAACTGAAGTTGCACGACTTTCTGCTTCCTCTTCTATAATTGTATTTGGAGTTACGTAATGCGTAACATCTGCAATATGAATACCCACCTCCCAATTTCCATTATCGAGCTTTTGTAGCGATAAAGCATCGTCAAAATCTTTGGCATCAGCCGGGTCTATTGTAAATGTAGTAACTGCTCGTAAATCGCGACGTTTTGTTATTTCCTCTTTCGGAATTTCGAGAGGAATTTTTTCGGCAGCTTTGTTTACTTTTTCAGGATATTTATGTGGCAATTCAAATTCTGCCAAAATGGAGTGCATCTCAGCATTGTTATCGCCAACATCTCCTAAAACTTCAACTATTTTTCCAAACGGACTTTTAGCATTCTCTGGCCATTCAACAATTTCGGCAATTGCTTTTTGCCCATTTTTTGCGCCGTTTAATTTTTCTTTCGGAATAAAAATATCGAAACCAACTTTTCCGGCCGGAATTAAAAATGCAAAGTTTCTCGAAGTTTGAACTGTTCCAACAAAAATTGTTTTAGCACGTTCTAATATCTCTACTACTTCGCCTTCTAAATCGTGCTTTTTACGACGCGCGTATAATCTAATTCGTACTTTGTCGCCTTTCATGGCGTGCTTTAAATTGCGCGACGATACCAAAACGGGACGCTCAACTTCCTCGCTGTTTACATATGCAAAACCTTGTGGTTGTATTTCTACAATGCCACACGCAGTTCCGGTTTTTGCTTTTAGTTTATATTTCCCTCGCGAAATTTCCTGAAGATAATCATCGTCGTGCAACTCTTGTAAAACTACATTTACGAGCTTACGTGTTTCAATATCATTTATACCCAGCCATGTAGCTACTTGTTTGTAGTTAATTGTTTTGCCTGGCTCTTCGTAAAGAATTGTAAGAATTAAATTTTTTAATTTCTTCTTATTAAATGTGCTTGATTTTCCCTTTTTTGGAAATCTTTTTTTCTTCTTTTTTGTCATTAAAATTATGTTTAACCAGAGAACAAGTTACTTTAATTTAGTTTAATGATTTTATTTTTTATTATTTGTTTACAAAATAAACTTTAACAGTACAAAACAATCAATGTTTACAGGTTTTTGTATGTTTGTAACCCATATTAAAGGAATGCAAATTAGAGGAAAAATACCATTATTAATAATTACTGTCTGGGCGTGGATTGTAATTGTTTCGTCGTGTGCTAATCAGGGGATGCCAATGGGAGGACCACAGGATTCAATTCCCCCAATACTTTTAGGAACATCTCCGGAATTTAAAGAATTGAATTTTACAGGAAACAAAGTTCAGCTTACTTTTGACGAATATATTATATCAACTGATGTGTCGGAAATGTTAGTTATTTCTCCACCATTAACAAAAAGACCAACTATTCGAACAAAAGGAAAAACACTAATTGTTCAGTTTAATGAAGAGTTGATGGATAGTACAACCTATTCTCTCGATTTTAAAAATTCGATTGCCGATAATAATGAAAAAAACCCGTATAAAAATATGCGGTTTTCGTTTAGTACTGGCAATGTTTACGATTCGTTAAGAGTTGCAGGTAGGATAATGAATGCTTTTAATTTAGAGCCTGTTGAAAGTGGTTTGGTGTTATTGCATAAGAATCTGCACGATTCAGCGGTTTATCGCGTTCGGCCAAATTATATAGCGAAAACGGATAAAACTGGAGTTTTTATGATTGATAATATTGTACCCGGCAAATACCACCTTTTTGCAATTAACGATGCAAACAACGATCTAATTTATAACGAAGGAGCTGAAGAATTTGCTTTTGTAGACACGCTTATTGTTCCATCGGCACAATTTGTTGAAGAATTAGATACATTAGTAAGAGGAACCGACTCGTTGTTGGTTCTGGGACACACTCATTTTAATCCGAGTCCATTTTATCTCCGTCAGTTTTATGAAGAAATTTTTGATCAATATTTGGATGAATATTCTAGAGATACACGTTATAAATGCAGTTTTGTATTTAACGAGCCGGTAAAAGATACCTTCGGAATTAGATTGATAGACAATGAAGCAACAGACTGGCTTCAACTCGAGTACAACGATAAAATGGATTCGCTGGTAGTTTGGATTGCTGATACAATGGTTGCGAGAGTTGATACTTTATTTATGGAATTGTCTTATTATCAATTGGATTCTGCTGCTCAACTGTATGTTCAAAAAGATACTGTTGAAATGACTTTTACTGATAAAGTTGAGGTTAAAACAAAGAAAAAAAGAAAATCGAGAGATGATGAGGAGGAGAAACCAAAACCAATAGAACAGTTTAATTGGAAGACTTCCAGCAGCTCTTCAACAGTAGAATTAAATAGAGGAATTTCTTTTATTTCTCCGGAGCCGGTTAGCTATTTTGATAGTACACAAATACTTTTGTATTTAACGGAAGATACATTAAAAACACCATTAGATATTGAGTTTGAAACAGATACTTCGGTATGGAGGAAGTACAATATATCTTATACATGGGAGCCCGAAACGAAATACACTCTTGAGATTGACTCGGCGGCTTGCACAAATATTTATGGTATAACTAGTAAACGATTAAGTAAAAAATTTACATCGCGCGAAGAAGATTATTACGGAACTGTTATTGTAAATGCGATGAACGTTCCATGCTCTATTTTAATTCAGTTGTTACAAAATAATGATGATGAAACCGTTTTGATGGAAAAAACTATAGACAAAGACGGTTCTATAATTTTCGATTATTTATCTCCGGGCAAATACAAAATGAAAGTTATTTACGACGAAAATGAAAATGGAAAATGGGACACAGGGAGTTATCAAGATAAGTTTCAAGCTGAAAAAGTAGTGTATAATAATGAGGTTGTAAAAGTTCGTTCTAACTGGGATAAAGAGTTAATATGGGATTTGAAGTATGATATAACTTTTGTTAAAAATATCAGGGATCTCGAGCAGGAAGAGAAACTTCGTAAAGCGGCAGAAGATAAAGCCCGCGAGGAGAGAGAAAATCCAAATCGTCCTCAGCAAGATCAAAATCAGAATAATATGTTGCAAGGTGGTAGTGGAGGAGAAATTATTAGACGATAAGAGGAGATTCTGTCGTTAAATTAGTTATCTTTATTTTAAAATAAGAATAATTATGGCAAGTGTAAAAGAGTTAAAAAAGGATATCGATTTAATAATGTCATTGGCATTGAGTGATTGTTTTTATGTGCTTGAGTATAATACAAAAGTAGATGAAAAAGCTGTAATGACAATTGCAGGAGACATTATTAAAAAGCATCGAGAACTGCGAGTTCTTTCTAACCATCCCGACGGAAAAGATAATCCTAAATTGGTGAAACAGTTCTATAAAAAGCTAATTACAAATATGCTTGAGACCGTTGATAATTTGTTGGAAATGCTATCGTCAGAAGTTAAAAAAGTGGCATAATTGCAAGTTGAAATTCGTAAAAAACTGTTCTCTTTTTTGTTGCCCTAAATGTTTATTTTTTAGTCAAAATAAAAATCATATTGGCAACAGTATTATTATCGTGGTAGGTAGTTAATTCCCATTTTCCTAGTTTATTATCTAGTGGTTCCCAAATACAATCACCCAAATAAAATTTAAAATCGTTTGTTTTAATAAATTGCTCACCAGTAAATGGAGGACGTAAATTTCCTTCATCATTAGTAAATGGTGGGTGGTCTATTTTAAAAGTCAGTTTTTCGCCTTTACCGTTTTTAATGTGCAAAACATAACCAAATTCAGTCCCGATTTCACCTTTAATTTTAGTTGTAAAATCAAGTATTTTAGGAATTTCTTTGCTATTCCTGTCCCATTTCGAATACTCTCCGTAGCTGTATATTTTTACTATTGGTTTCCGCTTACCCATTTTCACTATTAAATAATTAAAACATATTTGAACACTAAATATAAAAAAAAGGGATAATATATTGAACAACCCACATAGCTTTTAGGTTTTTTGCTTCGTTCTTTTTTCCTTTTTCTGCGGCAAATAATTAAACCATAACTGCTGCTATGCTTGAATTATTTGCCTTGTTAAAGAAAAGAATAACATTTTCAAAATTCCCCAAAAGCTAAATGGATTGAGTATAAATATCCCTTTCAAATTATTTTAATGCATCATGTCATGTGGATCATAAGGCATCATGCCATTTCTCGGGAAATCAAAATCAACTCCCGGTGTAACTTCGTGTTCATACATCGGATTGGGAGCCCCAGGTCCACCATCAAGAGTAAAATTTGTTACAGCCGTATGTTTCAACCAAATTACTTTTGTCGGGTGCAACATTCCACCATCTACTTTTACAAATTCATGATAATGTACAAAGCCTTTTTTTGCATAACTCTTCGCTTTCTCCATCGACCATGTATCAATTACCGCATGAACAATGTACAATAAATCTCCATCTCCGGCATCTGACGACCACCATTGAGGCATACCAAATGGACCAGTGTTGTAGTGCTTTCCAACTAATTTGTTTGGTCCTGCTAGATTCCAATAATGTCCGGGAACATCAGCTTCTCCATTTGTTCCATCCATGGGCCCGGCAAGATAATAATCCATTCCATCAATATCCACAATTATTCCATGAACAAAACCATTGGATTTGTGTGCTGATTTTAATGAAACATCATCAACTAATTCAGTCGAGAACTCATCGCTGGGAATAAAATCATCAGATTTCTCGCAAGCGATAAAAGATGCAGTTATTAGAACAATAACCACGACTCTAAAAAAATTACCATACTTCATAACATAAAATTTTAAATTTGACTTAATAATGAATTTCTATTAAGACGGAGCATAATAAAATACCTTACAGTCTTTTATTATTATTTATTTCTCCAAATTTTAATTGTACTGTAAATGAAGGATATATAAGATAGTTACATTTTATTGGCAGTTGCATTTTTTTGTTTTGGTGGACATTTTTCAGAACCATAAGAACAAAATACGCAACAATCGCCCTCTTTTGGTTTTAAAATTTTATGACAATTCTCACATTTATAAAAAAACTGACATGAATATTCGGGTATGGTTTCTTCTTTTTGAAAACCACATTCAGGACAAGTAATTTTTGATATTAATAAAATTGGTTTCATAAGAGCAATATTAGTACCCACACCCATTTCCAAGGTGTGGGTAAATTATTAATTGTTAATGCTTATGTCCGGCGTGTGAATCATGTTTTGCCTCCGTTCGGTCGTACTTGCAACATCCTGGAAGTTCATTATAAACTTCGTCTTTTGCTTTGTGCATTTTGGTGTCGTGACCAACTTTGGCAACTGCCATGTGTACTTTGTGGATATCGGTTTTGGTATTATCAAATACCACTTCCAGCTTTTTAGTTTCTTTGTCCCAGTCGGCTTTGGAAACTCCATCAACTGACAATGCTGCTTTTTCAATTCGCTTTTCGCACATGCCGCAATTTCCTTTTACCTCAAACTTTTCGGTTTTGTCTGATGCAAAAACCATAAATGTTCCAAATACGAACATTACTATTAAACTCAATACTTTTGTTTTCATAATCCTTAATTTTTTAAAAATGAATAATTATTCTTCTCGATATAAACAACACCCCGGTAAATCTTTATATACATCATCAGATGCTTTGTATTTTTCTGTATCGTGACCAACTTTTGCAACCGCTTTTTGAATTGCATCGGAATTGGTTTTAGCTGCATCAAAATTCAAATGCAACAACTGAGATTCAGACTCCCAATTCGCTGACTCAACACCTGAAACTGAAAGATCAGCTGTTTCAATCCGGTCTTTACACATTTCGCATGCACCACCTACTTTTACCATAGTATGTTCCATCTCAGGCTGTGATTGGTTTGAATAATCAAATCGTTTGTACAAGCAACATCCCGGTAATTCCTTGTAAACTTCATCCGGTGCTTTTTCCAGTTCTGTATCGTGTCCTGATTTTGCAATTGCTTTGTGAACTTTATCCACCGAAACGCCTTTGTTATAATTTAAATGTAGTTCTTGTGTTTCTGCTTCCCACTTAGCAGATGTAACACCTGAAACCGAAAGAGCGGCAGTTTCAATTCTGTCTTTACACATATCGCAATTTCCACCCACTTTAAATAAGGTGTGTTCACTGTGTTCGCTTGATTTCTTACTTTCATCTCCGTGATTGTGACCAGTAGAAACACCACCACCGTCAGGGTTCATCATACTTGGTAATCCTTGTAATTGTGAGGCGGCATCAATTTTAAATACACCGTTTACAGCAATTTCTTCACCTTCGTTTAAACCATCGGCAACTACATAAAAATTTCCTGCTTCGGGACCTAAAATAATCTCGCGATAAAGAAAAGAAGGATTTTCCCGGTCTTGAACTTTTACATAAACAACGGCTCTTTTACCTGTCCAAAGCAGGGCTGTTTTTGGAATCAGAATTTCATTTCCTAAATCAGCAATTTTCGATTCTAATATTCCAGTAATGAACGTTTCGGGTTTAATTTTAAACTGCGTGTTTTTTAATTTAACTCTCACTTTTGCAACTCTTGTTCTCGAATCGATAAACGGGTCGATAAAAGAAACTTTGCCGGAATATAATTTACCTGGCAGCGACTGAATTGTAAACTCAATTTTATCACCTGTTTTAATCCAGGGCAAGTCGGTTTCGTAAGCATCAAACAAAGCCCAAACCCACGTGAGATCGACCACTTTAAACAGTGCAGTCCCCTCTTTTATGTAATCTCCAATTGCAACATGCCGAATGGTTACAGTTCCCGAAATTGGAGAAAGCACATCGAAATAAAGCAAAGGTTCGCCGTTTTTTTCAATTGAATATATCTGTGCATCAGTTAAATCCCACAACTTCAGTTTCCCGAAAGCAGCATTGTAAAGTGCAGGGCGGGTTTCTTTGTAAGTCATCGCTTCTAGTAATTCGCGCTGTGCGGTAATCAATTCAGGCGAATAAATAGTTGCCAGCTTTTCGCCTTTCTGAACATTTTGACCTGTGAAATTCACAAATAGCTTTTCTATTCTTCCGCCAAAACGGGCTGTTAATTTTGAAATCCTTCTCTCATCTTCTTGTATTTTTCCTTGAAGATGAATTGATTTTTGTGGTGTGCCGGCAACTACAATCATGGTTTGAATTTCAGCCAGTTTTGCTGCCGATTCGGTCATGGTTATTTCGTTTGGGTCAACATAATCGCCCTCTGCATTCATTGATATAAGAGGAATTAGATCCATTGCACAAATTGGGCATTGCCCGGGTTTGTCTTGTTTTATTTGTGGGTGCATCGAGCATGTCCATGTTGTTGGGTCTTCCGATTCGTGGTCGTGTCCTTCATGTCCTTCAATCTCTTGCACTTGGCGCGTGGCTACTCTGCCCGGATGGAAGAATAACCATCCCATAAAAATGCCAATTACCAAAACTCCAATAATTAATTTGAAGTTTTCTTTTATATTTTGAAATATTTTTTTCATCTCTTAAATTTTAATTAATCAATTTACAATCATCAATAATAAATTATTTACCTGCCCATTAAATAGTTAATAAATGAAATCGCAATTTGCTTGTCTGTTTTAGCCAATTCAAATTCCAGATTGTATTTTAAAATCAGGCGTTCCATTCGCAATAATTCCTCAAATTTTTTACTGCTGGTTATATACTCTGTTTCCAGTATTTTGAGCGACCTTTTAGCTAAATCAGTTTGAGTTTTGTAAAGATCAATGCGTCTGTCAGCATCGTTAAAATCTTTGTACCCTAATTCAAAAACTGTTTCAAGCCAGTTGGTTTTGTCCATTTTTTCAAAATCTTTTCCCAATTCTAAAAGGGCTGTTTCGTTTACAATTGCTCTCTGTTTTTTTCGTGACAGCGGAATTGAAAAACCAATTTTTGGAAACAGAAATGCATCTTTCCCCGATAGATTATTATCTCCTTTTCCAACATTTATATAATCTACACCAATAGTAAAACCGGGTTTGTCGTTTATTCTCTCAACCTCTTCGCGCAAAACGAGCAACTGCCTTTCAAAATCTATTCTCAGTAACTGATGATTTAATATTCTGATACTATCGAACAGTTCTGTTTTAGTTAGCTCAAAATTGCTTTCCCATAAATTATCTGGTATAATTATTGGATTATCAGCAGTGTCGTTTACCAGATTTTTGAACTGAATTAGCTGAACGTAAAAATTATCTTTCAATAACGATTGTTGATTTTTTAAATCATTAATATCCATTTCAATCCTGAACTCATCGACCGCAGAAACTTTTCCTGCTTCTACTTTAATTAATGCCATTTGTTGAAACGATTTCAAAAATTTAAGATTCTCATCAATTATTAAAATTCCTTTTTTTGTGAAGTATAAATTAAAATACGTACTCCGCACTTCGTCAAACAGCTTTGCTTTAGTCTCCTGAAAAACTTCGAATTTTGTTTTTGCTGCCTGGGCTGCATAGTTTCCTTTAGCTCCCTGAGACCCAAACCAAGGGAATACCTGCGTGGCAGAAACCCGAAATTGTTGAGGTCCGTTTCTTGTTTCAACTGGTCGGATAAAATAACCAAATGAAATTTGCGGATCTGGCAACGCCCTTGCCTGCGATGTTTTCTCTAATGATGCCAGGTATTCGTTAAACTTTGCTTTTAATCCCGGATTATTTTCTGCCGCAATAATCAGGTAATTATCAAGTGGTTTCTGAGCTAAAGAAAACAGCGAAACAGTAATGAAAATTAATCCTGCTAAATATTTATTTGCTTTCATCTGATACTAATTTT
>DAOVTY010000057.1 GCA_030632865.1 Bacteroidota bacterium | reverse complement strand
TCACAGATGAGATGGTGAATGACTATTTGGAACATCATCGAAAACCAACAGACAAAGATGACTCAAATTTCATCATTGAATAACTTGAGACTTTCAGTCTGAGACAAAACTATGGCACTTTCAGTCCATAGTGGTTTATTTTTTACATCAGTAGGATTGTGAGGTATTTTAAGTGATTTTACCAAAACAGCCAGTAGAAAAAAGAGGGTGGCAATTATTAGATAAAATAGTTTTATTCCTTCAAAAATATTATCATCAAAAAGTTGTAAAATAAATCATCCACCCAATGGTGCTATTAATGCTGCTCCGATGGCTCCAATTCCTTGTGCAAAATTAATTCGGGCAGCCCTGTTTTTCTCACTTCCCAAAACTCCGATGTATGATTGCAATTGGTTTGTAAAATGGTTATTCCACTAGAAATGACAAAGAGACCAACTAAAAAAACAGCGTAATTTTTTTAATATGAAGCGGGAATAAAAACCAGCAGTCCGAAAGCTACAATTATGGCTCCCTACGAAATTGCTTTCTGCGTTCCAAATTTGTTAATTATAATTTTTGCCGGGTACGACATCAGGAAAAATGCCAGAAAAGAGAGTGACGTGCCCAGCGAAGTTTCAGTATTTGAAAGCTGAAAGGTTTCTTGAAAAAATGCAGCCAGCACATTAAACAGGTTCCAAACAAAGCCTCACATAAAAAACAGAGCATATGCAAAAACAGAGGAAGTGCTGAAAAAGTTTTTGGTTTTTGATTTTGCATTTCGTCTTTTTTATATGAATGACTGAAACGATTACTAATCCTGATGAAATATTTCTTCCATATTTGCCCACCACTCGCCTTCTTCGTGGGTTTCGATTGGTAACATGCAGGGCTTGCAAATATCCCACCATTTTTGAACTACGGGATTTGCTGCCATCTCTTCCATATCTGCTTCGTAGCTATTTCCTACATATTCAAAATAACTAAACAGTGTTTCGTCTTTCAAATAAATAGAATAATTTTTTATGTTGCTTTTAGCAATTGCTTTGGTAACATCTGTCCAAACTTTCGCATGAAGTTTTTTGTATTCCTCAACCCTTTCAGGTTTTAAATTGATTATTTGTCCGTAACGGTGCATTGTATCTATTTTTTTTAATGATTTAATTTAGGAACAAACTCTATTCTCCCATCGCACTTTTCTTTAAAACTCATCTCAAACGTCACATATAAATCACTGCTATTGGAAATTTGTGTTGTTTGATTGATTTGGATTTTGTTGCCTATTAAGGTTATAAACTCTTTCATCGCCTCATTATCTGCGTAAAACATTTTTGCATTATTTATTTTTATTTTCTGCGATATTTCGGGGACAATGGATAATTCGTACTGTCCGGGAACATTGATTTTGTCGTTTAATACAACCTTTAACTGTATTTCGTTTTTTGAAACATTTTCATCTTTCTAGTTTGCAACAGTTTGCGGACAAGCCCATACTCGCATACTTTGTTTTCTAACATAATAAGCCAAAAAAGACCTGATTAAAGGTTGTGCAACAGACTTTGTAATAACCAGTCTAATTTGCTTCACTTTAATTTCATCGAAATAATCAATTTTTTTACGCCCAACCGAAGTGCTCTTTGTTAGTTCAACCCATTCACCTTTCGAAAGACCTTCAATCCGGTATTCGCGAATACGTTCTCCTTCCTTATAATCTTCCATTCAAACAACATGGCTTATTAAAGTGGGCTTATCAAATTTTAAACTAATATGTTCCCCTTTTTGAGATTGAATTTCAGCAACGGGATTACTAAATCTTTGGTTAATTTCATCGCCAAACTCCTTGTAGCATTTCATGTCTCTCTCAACAATTAAACCTGTTGTGTCGGGCGAAGCATTTAGTAAAAAAACACTTCCGTACCCTACCGACTGATAATAACAATCCATTAATTCATAGATTGATTTTCGTTTTTTAACTTTGCGTGGCGACCAAAACCAAAAGTGGTCGTACAAAGTTGTATTTGTTTCTAAAGATGCCCAAACATTACCATTTGGATTCCCATGAATTTGGGTAGAAACACCCGATTCTAAATCTTCCTTATTTATCGTATTCCATGCCGGATAAAACAGTTTCCCAGATTCGGTGCCGGGCCATCTCAAAGATGCATGTGATCCCTGAAACACAACAGAATTTAATGCATACTTTTTCATAATGTCGGAAACATCAATTATGCAACTGCCATCGAACCAAACTTCAAGCATTTCGCCGTAATTGGCAAGAACTTCGGTAAGTTGTGTTCTGAAAACTAAATTGTATTCCTCTTGTTTAGCGTGGTCATTTGTTTTTCCACCACTAACAATCATAGCTCCCCAAGTATGGTCGCCGAGATAGATGTACGCGCCAAGGTTTAAACCGTACTTTTTACACGATTCTGAAATTTCTTTCAGCACATTACCTTTGCCATTTTTTATATGGAGTGTCTTTAATTCCATAATTTGTAGTTTCGGTTGGCTACCAGCAAAAACCACCGGTATGTTTGGCAACAAAAATGATTTGTTTTGCACCCAATGCAAATGCAGCTTCACTACATTGGTCAGTATCAAGTTTTTTAGGATTAATCCTATTTGTCGAAACGGAGTGGTTGTTTTGTTCTATATCAGACCAAGTAGTTGGAGCAAAATACAAGAACATTATACGTTCTTGTTCGTGCCATTTATATTGGTCTGCTGAAGGTTTGGGGAGGTTTTGTGAATAAGATATATTTCCAAATAAGGATATACAAATAAAAAATAAGCAAAATATTGTAAATCGTTTCATATAAATGCTATTAAATTAATTTAAACATTGCCTCAATATTTGCTGGAGAAATATCGGGTAAAATAGCTTCGTGGCTTGGCGATATAATTAATCCGGTTGGAAACAATTCTTTTAGCTCCTTTACCTTTTTACTCATCTCTTCAGGAGTACCGTTTACCAGTAGTTCCTGCGCATCAACACCTCCGCAAAAAGAAATTTTGCCGGCATATTTATTTTTCAATTCACCTGCCGACATACCCGCAGCCAAAGCCTGAATAGGATGAATTGCATCAGCACCCAAATCAATTAAATCAGGTATAATTTCAGCTATCGAACCACATGAATGATGGATTACTTTGTATCCATAAGAATGCGCTTGGTCGATGAGCTGTTTTGTTCCCTTATAAACAAACAGCTGCAAAAGTTCGGGCGACAACATTAATCCGGTTTGGCTGCCCCAATCGTTACCAATTAACACCGCATCTAATTTATTACCGGCAGCTTTGTAAAACATTTCGTTGGCTTCAAGATAAAATTCTGTAATCCGGTCTATTACAGCCTGAAACATTTCGGGTGCCAGATACATGGTCACTAAAGCATTTTCCATTCCGAATGCCGCACATGCATCCTGAAAATGTGCTGACCACATTACGCCCATTAGAGCATAGTCTTGTGGTGCATCTTCCACTGCTTTTTTACATGCTTCAAAATTCATGTGCTCAGCCGGGTTTGGCCAGGCAAATTCATTTATTCTTGATGGGTCGGTAAAATCTTCGAAAAATCCGGGTGATGTTAGTGTGCGTTCTTCATTGGACTCTGCTCCTTTTTGTGCAAAATTAAAAGCGCAAGCAATGTGATTCAACGGAGGATTACTATATGGCACTTCTATTGGATATATATCGTCACCAATTTTTTCTTTTAATTGATTATACGTACTTACCCCAAAATGTTTATACAAGGCGGGTAATGCCTCTGCAACAGGTAATCCCAACCATGAGGCTGGGCGATCAACCGATCTTCTTTCTATTGTTGCGTAAAATCTTTCTTTGTGATCCATAATGCAATTCTATTTTATCATTAGAACTACATCTTTTTTCCTTGATGCAGGACTTACATTTAAAACTTCAATATTACCGTTTTTCAGTTTTGCTTCAACCCATGTATTTCCGGGGACATGTAATTTAAAATCTACATCCCAATCTTTGGGCCATGCCGGAAAGAGTAAAATCTTATTATCTACATACTGAACTAACATACGCTGAAGAGCTGTACTGCCAGATCCAAAGTGGTCGAAGTCGGGGCAAGAATCGGGGCTTTGACTTCCATAAACAGGGAAACGACATTGTGTGGAAGCATGGCGAAAACGATGAATTAAACCTTCCTGTGCCTCTTTAGCATTTCCGGCATAAGCCCAATGAATTTGGTCTTGTGTCCAGCATTTATAGTCGAATCTATTCTTATTGGTTCTGTTTTCCATTGTCCATTCAACAATATCTTCTGTACCCTGTGCCAAACCAAACAGGCGAAATGGGAAAACCGGATAAAGTTCGCCATTCTCAGCATTCTTTTTCATTTTGTATTCTTGCGCAGGAGCAATTGCCATTTTACGTTTAATTTTATGAAGATGAACCGGAGGAATTTCAGCCCTGAATCGTTGCCATTCTTTTTTATCAGCATCGGTACCCGCATTCATTTTAATCAATTTATCTAAACAAAACTGAAGACCTGCAATGTCCGGTGCCGGATTTACGGCAATCCAAAATGTTTCGAGAACCATTGCCGGGTCAAGTTTAATTTTTCCCGATTTATCACGCTGATAATGTTTATCGAAAAACAAAAGCACTTCGCGTGCAAAAGGAGTCAACTCATTATCCCTGTATTTTTCATCGCCCGAATTATTGACATATTCAATCATCATGGCAACAATTTCAAGTCCGCTGGTAAAATAAAAACTGTGGTAAAATCCTTGACCTTTATTTCCGCCGGGACCAACTTTTAGCGGTTTGCCATCGAGACCACAATCACGTTCTGCACCGGTTGGTTCAATGTTCTCGCGATAATACGCTCCTTCGTGTTCAAACCATGCATTTGTAATTGCTTTTCTAACCGGAAGCAAATTGGTGTAGTAGTTGAAAAATGGTTTCATCAGGTCGTAATCGCCACTCATAACCATTGGCCAATAAAGCAATCGTTGATTTTGAAAAGTATAACGTCTGCCCCAATCGCGGTCGTCTTCATGGCTAATTAGAAACCCATTTGATTCACTTGCAACAGTCTTCTCCCAAATGTTATCTTTAGTACATCGCAATGGTTGAGTAAACAATCCTCCATTAAATTTAGTTTGATTTTTTCCTCGACTCTGACACGCCATTAAGTAACGAAATACATTGTAGCTTTGCGCTACCACGGCGGCATCATCTTCTTCTGTACGTTTATCGATGTAACCTTCACTATTCAATATCCCTTTTTTATTTGATGGCAAAGTGTTGTCAGAAATAAATATCCAGCTTCTTTGCCAAAAATCCGCCCACCATTTAGTATGGTTTTCCCAATCCTGCTCAGTGTTAACTGGTCTTGCAGTTTGCTCTTCAATTGTATTAATCCAATTGGAGATTTTGGGGGTTTGTTTTGTTAGTGAATGAATACGGATATCAAATTGTTTACCTTTTCCGCTTAATATTTTATTTTCCAAAGTAAGATCAGGGCTTTCCAAAAGATTCCCAAAAGTATTGTGAATATATGGGTCAGGATATTTTTCAATCATATCTTCCACATCGTAATATTTCATGTCCGACTCGAAAACACTGCGGTCTCCAACAGCATAATACCAAATAATTTTTCCGTTTTTATCTACTCTTACATCTTGTGTCGGATTGATTGTTTCTCCTTGTATATTCTCGTTTGACACATAGAAGTCATTAAAACCACACTTGTCTAATCGTTTCCAGAATTCTGGTTCTGCCTTTACTTCTATTTCATTAGGCGAATTTATTTCTACATGATAAACTGGGCGATTGGCATCTGCCCAGATTTTGATTTTCACATTGTCTGCATCAATTTGGATAGAACCAGTTTTCATATCCATTTCCTGCTTGAATGAATTTCCTTTTACAAAGGGATTTGGTTTAATGGAAACCCTAACTCTACCTGTTTTGAAAATATCGCCATGATGTGTAAAAGCATCATTTTTAGCAAGAAGCAAATATAAATCTCCATCCTCGATTGCATAAACGCCGGCGGCTATATCACCATTTCCCAGCGGCATTTGTCCTGTTGCATCTTTTGATGGGCTTTCCCAAATTACATTGTAATTTGTGAGTTTTTGAAGTTGTGAAAAAGCCATTGTACTTGTCACACAAACAATTAATCCGATTAAAAACCACTTTGTTTTTTTCATTTTATTCTCATTTATTTATTTCTACTAGATATTCATCGGGTGACTTTTTGTTAAAACTTATAGTCATCCGGTGAATCGGCTCAATGTTCTAATAAATTAAAGCCGGTTTAAACTGTATTTTTCCTTTGCAAACTGTTTTGCTTTTTACATTGAATCGTAATTTAATTTTGCTTTCGTCAATAACCTGTGCTGTGCGATTAATATTTATTTCGTTGCCTTTTACTGAGGTGAAATTGTCTAAAACAACTCGTCCGTCGTAAATTAATTCAACATTACTGATTTTGATTTTTGTGTCCGTATTCTCAGGTTCCACTTTTACCAGAAACTGACCGGGCATTTTGATTCGTCCAGTGAGGTCAACTTCGATTATTGAATTTTCTTGTGTATTATAAGTACCGATGTCTTGACAATTCGACCAGGGACTAATTCCGTGTTGCTGAGGTGCAATAAAATCTTCGACATAATAAGCCGACAGCTTTCTGATTACAGGTTCGTTCACTGATTTGGTAATTGTCAATCTTATTTTTGAGATTTCAATCTCATCAAAATAATCAATCTTTTTTCTACCTACCGATTGTCCTTTGCACAATTCTTTCCAGTTACCGTCTACCAAACCTTCAATTTTGTATTCGCGAATACGGTGTCCCAAACGGTAATCTTCCATGGTTACAACGTGGTTTATTTTTTTGCTTTCTGGTAAATTGAGGGTAACAGTTTTACCCTTTAAGTTTTTCATTGAAGCTACTGAAGTTTTAAAGCGTCTGTCAATTTCTTCGCCAAAAGCTTTGTATAGTTGTTGGTCTGCTTCAGGAATTAATCCGCTGGTGTCTGGTGTTGAATTCAATAAAAAAACACTGCCGTAGCCAACTGATTTGTAGTAATTCTCCATTAGTTGTTCCAAAGACTTACGTTTCTTTTCTCCTTTTGGTGACCAAAACCAATAATGATCATATAAAGTTGTATTTGTTTCGAGCGGTGCCCAAACATCTCCATTCGGGTCTCCATGAACTTGTGTCGACACACCTGTACTTAAATCTTCATTTTCTACAGTATTCCAAACCGGGTAAAAGAGTTTTCCTAACTCGGTTCCTGGCCAACGAAGTGTGGCGTGTGATCCCTGAAAAATAACGGAGTTTTTAGCATACTTTTCCAATATATCGGAAATATCAATTACGCAACTTCCATCGAACCAAACTTCAATTACCTCGCCGTAGTTTGCCAGCGTCTCCTCCAATTGCGTCCTAAATACTTCGTTGTAGGCTTCCTGTTTCGATGGATCTTTTGTTTGACCGCCACTACCAATTCCTGCTCCCCAGGTTTCGTCGCCTGGATATACATAAACTCCCAGATTTAATCCGAACTTTTTACATGACTCAGAGAGTTCTTTTAGCACATCGCCTTTGCCATTTTTATAGGGTGTGTCTTTAATTCCATAATCGGTAGTTTCGGTTTGCCACCAACAAAATCCGCCTGTGTGTTTTGCCACAAAAAGAATTTCTTTTGCGCCCCACAACTGAGCTGTTTCACACCATTGGTCGGTATCGAGACTTTTGGGATTTATTTTATCTAGCGAAGTGGAATGGTTGTCGTACTCGCGACCTTGCCATGTGCATGGGTCGAGGCAAAGAAACATTATGCGCTCTTGTTCGTGCCATTTGTATTGAATTTTGGAGGGCGTTGCTAGTTTTACAATATTTTGATTCTTACAAGTATTACTACTCATAAGAATCAGAAGAATTAAACCCACGTAAAAAAACATCGAAAATGACAAAAGTTTCGTTTTAATTTTGGTCATAATTTATTTTGGTTTTTTATTGTCACACAATCAAATTATACAATATGCAATGATAACAACTTACCAATAAAAAATCAATGTTCATTTTAGTGTAATTTTTGTACAAATCCGATATTGTTTATATCTTTCACTCTTCAATAAAATCATTATGAACTTATTATCAGATACCTTTCCTTTAAGAATCATAAACATTGCCAGCTCTGAACTTGACCAAAAATGGAATTATAAAGATATTTGCAGCCCATTTTTCAGAATGTATTACATTTTTGAGGGAGAAGGTAGCATAACACACAAGGGCATAAAGTATATACTAACACCCGGTAAACTTTTTCTAATACCTAGCTTTACAAATAGCAGCTACTATTGTAATGAAAGCCTGAGTATGGTTTATGTGATTTTCACAAACCAATTGTATAACGAAATGAGAATATATAATTTTCATGATAGGGTTTTTGAAGTGGAAGCACAGCCTCAGGATAAAGGCTTAATTGAACGGCTATTATTTTTAAATCCTAAAATGGAGTTACTTGACAATGACCCACAAAAAT
The DNA here is from genome assembly GCA_030632865.1 of Bacteroidota bacterium. GTDB lineage: Bacteria > Bacteroidota > Bacteroidia > Bacteroidales > Prolixibacteraceae > Draconibacterium. Next base: position 5,397 of record DAOVTY010000057.1, on the reverse strand, counting down.
ATGATAATTGGCACTACCTCGACAAGAATAGAAACAGTGAGCCTAAGAAACCCTTTCAAGAGATATTAGAAAGCCAGGGCATACTACTACAGCTTTTTTCAAGATTTAGTATATCTGAAAACGACGACCTAAATATTAAAAATAGTGCGATAAGCAAAATATTTCCAGCAATACAATACATCAATAATAATCTTGAAGAGAGTTTATCTGTAAAAAAGCTTGCACAAGAGATATGCCTGTCGCCCGACTATTTTTCTCGTCTATTTCTCGAGGTTACTAAAAGTCGCCCCATCGAATTTATTCAACGAAAAAGAATTGAAAAGGCACAACTTTTATTAGTTACAACAAAACATTCACTGGATAAAATTGCAGAACTATCTGGTTTAAATAATGCATCTTATTTAAGTAGGCTATTTAAGAGATATACTGGGAAGTCGCCTGGTAAATACAGGCTGGCTGGGTTTGTATAGAATTAAATTATTCATCTGTTTTATTTCCTGCAAAGGAAAAATGAATTCGGAAATAACTTATCACTTTAAATTTATGACTTGTCAGGCAGAATCTAATTTTTACAAATAAGTTTAAAAATCAATTAATAAATTCCCATAGTAATCTATATTTGCATAAATTTTAGGAATTGAAATTGCAAGGAGACAATCGAGAATTATTTATAATAACTATGAAAGGAGATGAGAAGGCTTTTGAAAAGCTTTACCGTCTTTACTTTCCACGTCTTTTCTGTTATTCCGAAAAAATTGTTGAGAATTCTAATATGGCTAAAGATATTATTCAGAATATTTTTATTAAAGTATGGGAAAATCCTAAAATTATAAAAACAGACAATCCGGAAGCCTTTCTTTTCAAAATGGTTAGAAATGCCAGTCTTAATTATATTCGTCATTTAAAGGTTGTCGATAATTTAAAAAAGAAAGTTAAAGAAAAATACCTTGGTGAAGAGCTTTATAACATCGACTTTGTAGGTAACGAACCGATAGAGCTAATTAATTCTGAATTACAAGCAAAAGTTGCCCAAGTAATGAATTCATTACCACAAAAATGCCGAGAAGTATTTTCTTTAAGCAGAAACGAGGGTTTGAAAAATCGGGAAATTGCGAAAAAACTAAACATCAGTGTAAAAAGTGTTGAAAAACATATTTCCAGAGCTCTTGCTGAATATCGTACTAATTTCGCGGAGTTGATGCCACTTTATTTACTTCTTATTTCCATTTCTTAACTCACTAAAAAAAGATTTCTCATTTTGGGGTAGGGTAAAACATCTGCTGAAGTGTTACTCGGTTAGAAGCTACTACTAAAATGATTAAAACTGCATACATAGAGCAAATTACAGCCTATTTCAACGGGCAATTATCTTCTGCACAAGAACAGGGATTATATAATTGGATTAAAGCTGATAAGAGAAACTTCGATCTTTTTAAGGCAGAAAAGGCAAAATTAAACCCTGCCGGAATTCATCACGATTTATTAGAAAGTTCGTTGGCTGAGCTAAAAATGAAACTGGACCTAAACAGACAGTTTAAACCGGGAAGAAAAGTATTTATGCAATTCTCGAGAGCTGCGGCAATTTTCATTTTGCTAGTAAGTCTTGGATTTGTCTTTTCGCAGGTATTAAACAATTTTAAAAATATTTCTGAAGAAATTGTGTGGTTTGAAACGACAGCACCACGTGGGGAAAAATCAAAAATAAATTTACCCGACGGTTCTGTGGTATGGTTAAATTCTGAAACAACAATACGCTATCCACACAACTTTACTGCCGATAATCGAAATGTTGAATTGAAAGGGGAGGCCTATTTTGAAGTGGAAAAATATAAAGAAATGCCATTTACGGTTAAAACCAAAGACTATACTATTAATGTTTTGGGAACAAAATTTAATGTTATGGCTTATTCCGATTTTAATCGTACCGAAACGGCTTTGATTGAAGGAAAAGTTCAAATTGAAAAAAATGGAAAAATAATAGATGTTAAACCGGGTGAAGAGATAACATTTGAAAATAACCAATTTACAATTCGCAACAAGAACACAGCACAAACAACAGTTTGGAAAGACAATAAATATGATTTTGACCATATACCTTTTGCCGAACTGGTAAAGCGACTAGAACGATGGTACGATGTTGATATTACAATTGAAGGCAATAAACTCCCGGAAAAAACCTACTCGGGTGTATTTAAAAACGAAGAAACAATTTGGCAGGTGCTAGACGTACTTCAGATTTCGATGCCATTTGATTATAAACGAACTGATTTTAGAGAAATAAAACTTACGAATAAACAAAAATAGCATATGATACAAAAAGAGGAGTGAACCACCACCCCTCTCTAAAAAATTCATGTTAAACGTAGTATTAATCACAAATTCATTCAAAACTATGAAAAAAAATGAACTTATCAATGGAAGTGCATTTAGCTTTCGGCGATGGAAAATTATTCTAATTATGAAACTACAAATTCTACTAATTTTAGGAATTGTTTTTCAAACATTTGCCGGTTCGGTAGATGCGCAAAACAAAAAGCTGAATCTCGATTTTAAGAATCAAACACTAAAAGAGATTTTAGCAACTATTGAGAAGGAATCAGAGTTTTCAGTTATCTATCAAGATGAACAGGTAAACTCTGACAAAACTTACACCGTCAAATTTGACCAAAAGCTGGTTACCGAAGTACTCGGCCAGATTTTACCACAAGAAAATCTCGACTATCAAATTAAAGGTCGCGTAATAGTGGTAGTTCCCAAAAACTCGATATCGGAAAATGTTGGAAAGCAAGGCGATGTTTCAGGTAAAGTTACCGACAACGACGGATTGCCTTTACCCGGAGTAACTGTTGTTATTAAAGGCACAACTCAGGGAGCAGTTACAGGTATTAACGGGGAGTTTACTTTATCCGGGATTAATTCTGAAACTACATTGCAATTTTCTTTTGTTGGAATGCGCTCGCAGGAAATTGTTGTTGGCAACCAATCTACAATTAATATTACCATGAAGGTAGATGCAATTGGTTTGGAAGAAGTAGTTGCTGTTGGATATGCCACACAAAAGAAAGTAAACTTAACGGGTTCGGTTGTTCAGGTAAACACTGATGATTTAGCCAGTTCTGCTGTAACAAATACAAGTAGTGCATTACAGGGTAAAAGCTCCGGGGTTACCGTTAGCCAGAATTCTGGTTTGGCAGGCGAAGATAATTCAAGTGTGAAAATTAGGGGTATTGGAACATTAAATGCCGGACAAGATCCACTTGTTTTGGTCGATGGAATTCAGATGAATATGAACAGTGTTGACCCTATGGATATAGAAAATATCTCGATTTTAAAGGATGCAGCTTCGGCTGCAATTTACGGAAGTAGAGCTGCAAACGGAGTTATTCTGATAACCACAAAAGGTGGTAAAAAAGGTCAGGGAACCAATATAAGCTACAATACTTATTTTGGTATTCAGGAAGTTACAAACGTTCCAAATTTGCTAAATGCTTACGAGCATGCAATGCTTTACAATGAGGCTTTGGAAAACGACGGATTATCAACCTATTTTTCGGAAGACGATTTGGCTAATCTGCAAAATCCGACCTATGTAAACGACATTAATTTCCCAAATAACCTTTCTCCGGCAGAATTGGAAGATTTTAATAACAATGGTTATTATCAGGATGTAAATTACTCTGAAATGAATTTCCGTAAGGCTACTTTGCAAAAACATTATTTGAGCATTGATGGTGGAGGCGAGAACAGTCACGGACGCATGGGAGTTGGTTATATAAACCAGGAAGGAACCCGTGTTGGTAACGATGCCGAATCTTACAATATTAAATTGAATTATGATGTTTCGCTGTTCGAAGATAAATTGAATGTTTACTCAAAACTTTTTTACTACCGTAATGAATATAACAAAGGTGCATCATCAACTGGTGGAAACTGGCATATCTCTCCATGGAACGGATATTATTTCCCTAATGGCTTATATGGTGGTGAAGCTGACTTTCCTGATTTACAATTGGGAGCTTATAATATTAACTCACGCAACGAGGTAGTTGGACTTTTAGGTGCACGGATTTCTTTGGTGAAAAATTTAGATATTGTTCTGGAATACTCGCAAATTCGTAACTACGGAAAAAATGACATTTTTACACCAGAACGTGAAACATATAACTCTTGGGAAGACGTAACCGGTGCAAATCGTTCTGAAATTTCATTAGAATCGCAAGAATCGCTGAAACAAACTGGAACGGCAACGGCAACCTATGGTGTTAATCTTAGCGAAAAATCGAAACTTACTTTGTTAGGAGGTACTTCGTTTGAAGAATACAATTACAAAATGTTTGGTGCGAGTCGAATGGATTTATTAAACAACTTTCAACCGGAACTATCGTTAGGTTCGTCGGCAACAATGATGAATTGGAGTAGTGCAACAGATTATGCAATGGCTTCGTTTTTTGGTAGGGCAAATTACAATTTTGCCGACCGCTATTTGTTCGAAATTAACTTTAGAATAGATGGTTCGTCGCGTTTTGCCTCGGGTAACCAATGGGGAACATTTCCTTCAGCCTCGTTCGGTTGGAGAATTTCGGAGGAGAGTTTTATGCAGGACGCTTCTAGTGTAGATAACCTGAAACTAAGATTATCTTACGGTCAGTTAGGTAACCAAAATATCGACAATTACGCTGCCCGTAATATTCTTTCGGCACAAGGCTCATACCCAATCAATAATGAATTGGAAACTACAGTTGGAATTGGTTCTTTAGCGAACCAGAAAATTACATGGGAAACCACAACCATGGCAAATGTTGGTATAGACATGAATATGTACGAGCAATTTAGCCTTGCATTTGATTTATACAACAAAGTAAGTAAAGATGTACTCTATCGCATTGCCATTCCAGGAACAGTTGGTGTAAATGTTGGACCTTATCGCAACATTGCAGAGGTACAAAACACCGGTTGGGATTTATCACTTGGTTGGGACAAACGAATCAGAAAAGATTTCAACGTTGGTGCGTATCTTAATCTTTCAGGATATGTAAACGAAATTACACAATTGGATAGCGATGTGCCTGTATTTTTGGATGATGCACTTGATAGTAAAACTGACCAATATTTATACGTTTGGCAAGAAGGACAACCTATAAATGCATTTTATGGTTATACTGCTGGTGGAATTGCTTCTCAAGAAGATATTGATGGGGGCTTATTACCTGACCAGGGATTTGATTTAACTGCTGGTGATTTGTGGTACAAAGATACTGCTGGCAACGACAATGCCATTACTGATGAAGACCGCGGTATTATTGGGGATTCACATCCAAGTCTGATTTATTCTTTAAATCTTACTGCAAGCTGGAAAGGATTTGATCTTTCATTCTTGATGGAAGGTATTACAGGTGC
>DAOVTY010000235.1 GCA_030632865.1 Bacteroidota bacterium | reverse complement strand
TGGACAATTTCCATAGATTCAATTGCTACTTCGTTGCCGTCGGCTTTTAAATCGGTTGACTGTACTTTGGTTGGCCAAGCATTTTTCACTTTCCAAACAATTACAGGTTCGTGTTCTTCGTTGAGCAGACTAATTGTAATATTGCGCCTTTCGATGGTATTTAATTTAACTGAATTCCACCAATCGTAATATTCATTGTCAGTTGCAAAAGTTCCCCGTTTCAATGTTAAATTGCTAAACTTTTGCATTCCCGGCATTTTTACTTTCGAATATTCAGGACTTGCTCCGTGACGATATTCTACTACTTCGGTTTCTACATCTAATCCGGAAACTTCTGTAAAACCTATTTGCGTTCCACCCCATTCAACTTGAAAATGGAACTTTACCAATGGATAATTTGTTGTCATAACTTATTTGTGTTTAATTTTTATGATTCCTGCAGTTTATGAGAAAACTTAAGTATTATGAATTCGGCTGGGCGAACTGCTGCCATTCCGATTTCGACGTGCATATATCCGTTAAGAATATCTTGTGCAGTCATGGTTTGTCCCAAGCCAACACGAACGTAAAATGCCTCATCGGGTTTTGCTCCGGCAAGCGCTCCTGCCCGCCATTGTAGAATAAGAAAGTTCTCAATCATTGCCCTAACTTTTACCCAAGTATTTGCATCGTTTGGTTCGAAAACAAACTGTGCAGTTGCTTTTTTAACCGACTCCTCAACCATGTTGAAGAAACGCCTAACCGGAATGTATCGCCATTCATTGTCGTTACCGGCAAGAGTACGGGCTCCCCAAACTAAAGTTCCGCGACCAGTAAAAGTGCGAATTACATTAATTGATTTTCCGGTAGTATGAACATTCAATCCGTCTTGCTCCCCGTTTGTAACTTTTTTGTCGGGTCCTATAATTTGCATAACACCAACATTGGCAGGTGCCTTCCAAACACCCCTATTACTATCAACGCGGGCATAAATACCGGCAACTGCACCAGACGGAGGTAGTGTTACAGTTAGTTTATTCAGCTCTAATTTAATTAGATTATATAACTCTGTATTTGCCAAAATATCAGTGTCATCTAGATTGTCTCCATCGTAATTTGTAGTGCCTGCCGGTGGAGTTACTTCAGTATGGGTTATTGAAACATTACCCTCATTGTAAATATATGGCAATGTTGTTTTTAGCCAGGGATAATAAACTGCTCCGTATTTAAGATAACTAGTGCCTAAACTAATGTTGGTACGCAAAGTGTCGGCAAAAGTTGAGGCTTGATTAAAGGTGTCGATAATTGCAAACCGGTCTTGCAATTTATTACACTGCATTAGTGCATCTTCATACAATCCGTAGAAATTAGCAGCGGTTGAAATTCCTGATGCATCGGGAAACAGAATCAATGTTGGTTCATCTTCCTTTGCCAAGTTTGCCAAACCACCGTTTGCCCCTAAATCAGCTTTGGTTGGAGTAACTCCGCTATAATTACCCACCGAAATAATGTAGCAGGGTCCTCCCCCATTTGCAAAATACATTTGTAACGAATAGTACATTAAAAACTTAGATTTAGAAGTTGGTTCGGCAGCCACAATTTCGCGGGCTAAGTTGCCAGAAGTATCGTAAGTATCAGTAATACTTATAACAATGGTTTCTTCTTTATCTGCAGTTCCAAAATACTGCTCATATTCTAACAACGATTTAATTCGTGTTGGCACATTAGTCAACGAAACACTATTTTTCGTTGCTTTTTCAGTGTAGCCAATAAAGGCGGGAATAGCGGTCTCAACTTGAGCCACCGAGGGAGGAAATTTGGAAATTTCCTTAATGTAAACTCCTGGTGTTTTGTACGTTGTAGCCATAATTTTGAATTTAAATTTTAAATATATGTTTCAGAATAATACTTCGTATTCGAACTGTTTGGTTTAATTATACGTGCATCGGGATTTGGCAATTCTGTACCATCTAATTCAATTGAAATAAATCCTCTTTGAGTAAGTGGCTGTACTGTTTTTGTTATTAATTGCCGTGCATTTCCATCTTCTTTTTTTACATCGTCGCTATTTTTTACTTGCTGGTTCTCGCTAAAAAAATAACGCCAAATGGTTTCGCGGTTGTTAAATAATATTTCGAATATTTTAACCGGATTTTTAATCCTGTTGTTCATATTGGTGATACTCAACGAATTGTTTTTGCCTTTTACGAAAATCCGGATTATTGCAAAAAGGTTATCCTTTTCGTTTGTCGAAAGTTTGCTAAGTTCAGCATTTGCACCATTGTCCATTAAAACATAATTTTGGTTAATGCTACTGTTGTCGCCCGTTTTTTTAATTAGCGGAAATGAGTCTGATTCGGTTGTTAACGTCTGATTTGAAAAGTAGTACAGTTTACCGGCACTTTCGAGTTTGAGATTTGTGTAGTTATAAAAGGTTGAATCTTTTAGCTGAACAAGAAAAGTGAAACTCAAATCATCGTTTAACGAAATAAACGGAGTATCATCGTTGATACCGGTTACTTTACTCCAAACTGTAAATCCATCGTTTGTAATTTTGAAAACCAAATTATGTCCATTCAATTTTTGAAGAGTTTCGGGTGTTGGAATGATATTTAAAAAAGATGAAATTTCATACGAGTCTAACTGTTTTAATTTTTCAGAATCAGTCATCGCAGCAAACTCATCCAAACCCAAATCCAGAAAAAAATTATGTAGGATTTCAACCTTAAAAAGCGGTTTATATTTAATTGAAAAAGTCATTAATTTTTATCGTTTAATGTTCCACCAACTTGTGTTATAACAGGTGTACTGGAAAGTTTTTTATCTCGTTCGAGCTTAATAAGTTGAATTCGGTATATAACAGCGGGTAGCTGTCTACCGCCCAAAGTGCCCCAAACATTATTGAGTTCTTCGAAACTGGGAGTAAACAATTCCAACACAAATTTGAAATAATCGAGTACATCAAATGCTACATTAGTGCGATTATAAATTGTATTTGCTGATGTAAATATTTTTTTGCCTTGAAAAAACTGGATGACCTTTGAAATACTACGAAGTGACTTATCGTAAGTGTCGCAATTTGCGCTAATTAAAAGATAGAGATTAAGGTGAACCGGCGGATTTTTATATTCTGTTTTACCGTTTTTAATTTTAAAATTAGGAGTATTGCGCAGTGTTGTCTCCTCCTCCAATTTCAAAAGAGTGAGAACTACTTTATCCTCAATTTTTGTAGCATTTGAACTACCCGATTCCCAAAGTGCAATATTTTCGAGAACTACTATTTTTCCGAGACCTTCGTCAATTAGGAACTTGTCGAGCTGCTCTTTTAATATTTGTAAAGTTTCGTAAATCATTAAAAAAATTCTATTCTGTTCAATTCTATATTTCAAACTAAGCAAACCAATCTCAGTTTAAGATTTTTATCACTTCATCAATTGGGTCAAATAATTTTAATTGGTCGTCCTTTTAAAAAAACTCTCGATTCACATCGAAGTTTTGCGTAAACTGAATCCTGTATTTAAATCCAGTTCGGGTTAATGGTTTCGTCAAGCAAGTTACAACTAAAAAATACACAAGTCAATACTTAAATAAATATTAATTTACCAAAACACTGACTTATGCTGACTTGCAAGGACTTGCGCTGCAAAATTTAGGGTTAAACTCTAATTTACGGTACTTTATTTAGATAATTATGGAAGTAAGGGAAGCACTCAATTCGTTGCCTCATTAATTATTTCTTTAGTATCATTTCCTGCAAGTTTCATTACTTTGGCAATTGTTCCACCAAACATAATTCCCATCAAACCAACATTCATTTCAGAAACAAATACTTGCCCTTTTACATTTTCGAAAACGCCCAATGTAATAGGCATCATTGCAGTAACTTTTCTGTTTGGTACTTCAGAAAGAATTGTTGAAGCATATCCGGGATTACATATTGCAATACTTCCCACTTTCTCAATTTTATTATGACCGGCATCGTGAATATTTTTTTGAAAATCAAACTCTTTTGTAACCTTCCAACTTCCTTTGGAGTTAATTGCTGCCTTTAACTTTTTAACAGTCTCCTCAAAATCGCCTTCACTTTTGTACGTTGTCAACATCATTTTTGGCATCATTATCCAAACGCCAGCTCCCATTATTAATATCCCGATTACGATAAACAGTAGTGTAGTTGCCATTGCTTTTTTCTCTAAATTTACAATTAATCCCAACATCAATAAATTATTTATGAATAAAAATTGAAGTAATATTGAAATAATATATAGATATTTATAATTATTCCAATTTGTTTCTATTAATTGCGATTCAAATTTATATCGATTAATATAAAAAACTTGCTTTAACTTAGCGATGCTTTTTAAACACCTTAAATTTGCACAAGGCAAGAAACCGTAAACATAATAGACACATAAAAGTTAGACAATATTATGAGTAAATTCAGAAATAAGATAAAAAGTTACTCCCTTGTAATATACTGGGGAATTATGTTTATAGTTACCGCCGTTATGCTTTTTTTGATATTACCCGGCGAACCAACTTTTAAATATGAATATCAGAAAGGATTTCCGTGGCGACATGATAATTTGGTGGCTCCATTTGATTTTGCAATTTTAAAAACTGCACAAACACTTGAAAGCGAAGAAACAGAACAGTTAAAAACTATAATCCCATATTTTGAAAGCGATCCAGTAATTTATAAAGAGAGTCTTAAAAAATTAAATACCGACTTACTAAATTTTATAAATTCTTCTGGAATTACAGCGGCAGATATTATTGTAGATACTCTTGAAATTAGATTAAAACAAATTTACCAGAATGGTATTTTGCAACGTTCACTTGAATCTTACCCTGAGTTAACCAACAAAACAGAGATAAAAAAACGTGTTGGAAATTCAGTAACAAAAATAGGGCTCGAAAAGTTATATTCCGAAAAAAGTGCTTACAATTCATTTAACGAAATACTTCAATCGTTAATAG
>DAOVTY010000166.1 GCA_030632865.1 Bacteroidota bacterium | reverse complement strand
TTTTGTCTATTATACCTAAACTTTGTACAATGTTAATGGAATTGTTAAAGTAGCGTGCATAAGAATCCTATTGTGTTTTAAAAAGTCAGGGCTTCACTTTTCGAGAAACCCTGACTGAATAATATTTCTATTTTTTTGGAGAAAGTGTAATCAACGGAATAATTAACTCTTCCATAGAAATTCCGCCGTGTTGGAATGTGTCTTTGTAATAATTAGCGTAATAATTATAATTATTTGGATAGGCAAAGAAATCGGTATTGCCGGCAAAAATGTAGCTGGTACTAACATTTCTAGATGGCAAATAAATTTTTCGTGGGTCGCGCACTTCAAAAACATGCTTAGATTTGAAATTTAGATTTTTACCCAATTTGTAGCGTAGGTTGGTATTTGTTTCGCGATCGCCAATTACTTTTACCGGGCTGTTAACTCTTATAGAACCATGGTCGGTAGTTACCACAACTCTTATATCGTTTTCTGCTAAACCTTTAAGTAATTCTAGTAACGACGAATTTTGAAACCAGCTTAAAGTTATAGAACGATATGCTTTTTCGTTGTTTGCCAGTTCGCGAATCATGTCCATTTCGGTACGGGCATGAGATATCATATCAACAAAATTTACAACTAATACAGAAAGATCGTGTTCCAGAATATTATTTAAATTATCAGTTACCCAACGCTCTTTTTTTACTCCACCAACTTTCTCGAAATATAAACTCTCTTTTCTTCTAAAACGAGAAAGTTGTTTCTGTATAAGTTCCTCTTCGTGCTTGTTTTTACCTCCCTCGTTATCATCATCTGCCCAAAGTTCCGGATGAAGTTTTTTAATCTCTGAAGGCATTAATCCTGCAAACATCGAGTTTCGGGCATACATTGTTGCAGTGGGTAAAATACCGCAGTAAAGTTCTTCAGAGTCGGTACGAAAATATTGGTTAAAAACCGGACTTAGTGTACGCCACTGGTCGAAACGAAGATTGTCGATTACCAATAACAATGTTTTTTTTCCGTCATCGAGATGAGGGAAAACCCGTTGTTTGAAAATATCGGGCGAAAGCATTGGTCGCTCTTCTATATCTTGCGTAAACCAACTTATATAATTTTCTTTCACAAATTTGAAAAATGATTTGTTGGCATCATCTTTTTGCATCGTTAAAACATCATCCATTGCGGAGTCGTCAGATTCGCTCAATTCAATTTCCCAATGAACAAGTTTTTTATAAATATCTTTCCATTCGTCGAAATTAAGTCGGTCGTTTATTTGCATTCCAATTTTGCCAAACTGCATTTGGTATGCAGAAGTAGTTTTTTGTGTAACCAACCTTTTTTGATCGATATTCTTTTTCAGCGAAAGTAAAATTTGTCTTGGGTTTACAGGTTTTATTAAATAGTCGGCAATTTTAGAACCAATTGCTTCGTCCATTATATTTTCTTCTTCGCTTTTTGTAATCATTACTACCGGAGTATTTGGCGAAATGGTTTTTATCTCCGTAAGAGTTTCCAATCCTGATAATCCTGGCATATTTTCATCCAGAAAAATAATATCGAAAAACTCATTTTTAACTTTTTCGATGGCATCAGAACCGTTGTTGGCAGTATCAACTTCGTAACCTTTTTCTTGCAAAAAAATAATATGTGCGCGTAGTAAATCTATTTCGTCGTCTGTCCAAAGAATTCGTGGTTTATTCATGTAATAATATTTTATCTAATAAACTAAAAACAAAAAAAGTGTTCGATTAGTATTTGGTTAACAAACTTTAACTGGAACTAGTTCAAAGTTTAGAGTTCAATGTGAAAAGATGAGAACTGCGACTAAAAACTGGGACTTTCTTTACTGTCCTAAATAAACTCTTTTGTAAAAGTCCATATAATCTAATATATTTTTCTCTTGCAAGAAAATACCGAAGTTCTCTTTCGATGTCAGGAAATTTCTGTAATTCCCTTCTCTTAACGGAACGTAAAGAGAGCGGGTTTGTACTACTTTTCTGAAATATGGCATTGCGGCATCTTTGTCTGGCAAGCCCGAAATAAGAACAATCTGCCTTAGATCGTCCAGCGGTTTTACTTCTACTTTAAGTTGCAGAGTTTGGTAATTTGCAAGATTAAACTGTTCAATTCCGCTAATAAATGCGGGCTGGTCTATATTTAATCGTGGTATTACAAAAACAAAAAAGTGCTCGCCATCTACATTGTCGTTGTAAGGACTTACCTTTTCTTCTACGCTTTCAGAAGTACTATCCCCTATGTTTTGAGTTGTTGCACCTATTTTAGAGCTTGCAGCAGGAGCGTTTGTTGGAGAAGTATTCGTTTGAGTTTGCTTATTTTGAATGTAGTAACTTCGGAAAAAATCCAAATAACTATCAACTTTATTTTGCTCCATTATTTTTTGCAAATTCTCGTCGGTTACCAAAAAGTTTCGGTAGGTTGTTTGCCCCAGTGGACTAAATAAACTTCTAGTTGTTACAACTTTCCTGAAATACGACATCGACTCGTTTAGTGTTGGAATCCCTTTTATGACTAAAAGTCTATAATTATCGGTCTCTTTTAACTGAAGTGCCAAACCCCAAAGTCTAAAATTAGTCTGGTTAAATTTCGAGAAATCATTTAATATCTGGCGAGTTGATAAATTTTTATCCTGAATGGCAATTACAAAACTTTGTGTTGTATCTATTTTAGTATTAAACATTTTATCAGACCCCGTATTTACAACTACAAATTTCCCTCTCTCCTGTAAAATATCATCTTGCTCTTTAGCTCGTGCCATTAACTCTTCTGGCGAAATATCGGTTTCGTCGTCGCTGAAGTTTGAACGAATAAAACGACTATAATTTTTCACAAAGAACTTAAGATAGTCGGCAGTTGATTTTTCTGCTAACATCGTTCTATAATTTGTCGATGAGATTACAAAGTTCATATAATCAACATCTTTTAAAGTTTTAAAAACTCTTGCCCTACGAATTATTGCACCATGATAAATAAGGGAGTTATCTTTATTTTCCAACGCTCTAACAATTAAAAACGCCAAGTTTTCGTCTAAAAAAGCAGTCTCAATATCGTAATCTACTTTTGTGTAATGGTCTATGTTATAATTTGCAATATCAAATTTCAAACGGTTCAAATCAATATTCTCATCGCGCGGATACGCAATTATAAAGTAATGAAGCATATCTTCATCATACGTAAATTTTCCTCCAAATTCGTCGTTTTCATTATTGTTTCCGGGCAACAACTCTTCATTCTGAATCTCTTCGCTTATGTAGCCCATTTCAACTAATTTCTGATAATCGGCAAGAGTGCTGTCTTGTATTAATTTAAGAATTTCGTTGGCAAGCGGAGTTGGTTCTTTATCTGGATAATTTTGTATGTAACCTTTTAAAAGTGCTTCAAAATTATGAACGTCGGTCTGTGTTCCTTGCGCAACGGTCTCCATAAAATCAATTTTAGGAATAAGTAAACTATCGTCAACCATCCTTTTTATTTGTGTTGATAGCGAAATAACATTACGGTATCGTCCGGTTTTATAGCTCCTGAAAGTTTCCTGATATAATATGTTTATACTATCAGTGCGCGCTTCCAGCTCAATAAAGAAATTTGGATTTATAAGATATTGCGCATACTTACTATTGGGAAACTGATTGATAATAAGATTTCTGTAGTAATCAGACATTTCTTGATTGCCAACTAAATCCCACAAATCGTAGAGATCGAAATATGCCGAAAGAACAAAAATATTTGTCGGATATCTTTCGTTTAACTCTTCGAACGATTCAATAGAACGTGGGTAATTATTAAATTCCGATTTAAATATTTTCCCTGTATTATATAGTGCGTCTCTAATTTTTTCGTGAGAAACCACCATTAACGAGTCTGTTAACGGAAGGTATTGCGTATAAAATTCCTTTTTAAGCGGATCTTCTTCTCGAATTTCTATCAAACTAGAATCTATAACTTCCGCCATATCATCCATGTCTATCATTGAAATTGTATTTTTATTAGAACGTCGCCAATCATCTTCCAATGACCGCTTTCCCCAAAGTGTCTGAAAAGTTACTCTTCCGTATGTAACTGTTTGTGGGCTATAGAAATACCACCCGGCGCCAATTTGCCTACTTCCCATTCCTATTCTGTTTTGATTGCCACGATAATATCCTTGACCTTGAGCTCCTTGCAAAGCCATATTTTCCATGTTGCGCTGCATCTCCTGTTCCTCTTGCATTAAGCGGGCAATTAATGCTTCGCGCTGCACTTCGGGCATTAGCGCAACTTTTTGCAAACTATCCTGTCGTTCAACAGTATGTAAATTATCAACTAAATTTGTGAGACTTTTGTAAGTAGCAGTAAGATTTTGGTAATTGGGATAGGTATCGTCGATAATAATCATTGCACTATCGTAATATGCTTGAGCATCGCGATATCTCATATTTTCGAAATAAATATCGGCAAGTGTAATTGCCGATAGTGCCCGTTGAAATTGGTTATTATAGCTATTTAAAACCGATAGCCGGTAATTTTCAGTGGCTACATCATTATTTCCTTCTTTAAAATAGATGTTTCCAAGTGCATAATAAATCTGATCTTGAAAGTCTATATTCTTTTTGTCGCGTAACATTTTGCGCAACTCTTTTTTTAATTTTTCCGAATCGCCAATACTAAGAAAGAGGCTTGCGGCATTAATTCTCGCATTAAATGCCATGTTATAACCGGGATTCATTTTAGTAACCGCAGCAAAAGCATCGGTAGCTTCTTTTTCTCTCCCAATCTCTTGGTATAGTTGAGCAACTATATATTGAAGTCTGGCTTTTTTACTTTTTGGATGTGTTTTTTTTATAGCTATGTCTAAAAATTTGATGGTTTCATCGTATTCTTCCTGCATCATATAATAATGGGCAGTTGCAATTGCTAGCTCTTTTTCTAATTTTCTCGGGAAATTTTCTTCGCTTTGCACCGCTTGAATAACTTCAGAAGCTTCAATAAATCTTTCTAATTCAGTGTAACTTCTAATCAACCAAATTTGAGCTTCATTTCGGGTATCTTCATCGGGATATTTTCTTGTTATAAATGCAAAATTATCTATGGCAGCCATAAAATTGTGCTGATAGAAATATGCCTGTCCCATAAGCAGATAACTGTCGTCTATCCAATTATTAAATTCTTCTTGGCTTGCAAATTCCTGATACTTTCGGGTACGTTTCTTTTTTCGTTTAGGCTTTTTTGTAATTGAATGAATTTCAATAAGTTTCGAGCATTTTATTACAGCATAATCCATATCGGATTTTACCATTTGAGCAGCCGATGGATCGCTCTCTTTGTAAATTGGAAGAATACGAGTATAATCGTTTTGGATGCTACTATTGATATTTAATACACCATATTTTACACTCTCGCTGGCATTAAAATATATGTTGTAATGAGATGTTACATTATGGAATGCTCGCGATGCGCGCGTGTTCTTTTCAGTAGTACATCCTGCAAAAAACGACACTAATAAAAAAAGTGCAATTGTATGTAAAATTATTCGCTTCAAATAAAAACTTTTTTGGCTTTAGAATTAAACTCATTAAAAAACAGATTATTGCCTGTTTTTATTGATTTTATTAGTTTTCTAAAAGGCACAAAAATAAGAAAAAATGTATGGTGAAAAGGAATATTTTAAAAAAGAGGATTTCTTTTTTTTTTGTGAAGTAAAAATGGCAATTAAAATTTCATCTCAAAATCATAAAAGCAAGAGTATAGATTCTCATTATCAGATTAATAAAGAACATGAGACATAGTACAAAAAAAAGGAACCGATCTATTTTTTGAAAGAGCGATTCCTTATCATATTCTATATTTTATCAGAATTCAGATTTCAATATTTTTAATTTTATTACTTTCTCGAAATTTTCACAACTTTAGTGGGAGCCCGCTGAATATTACGAATATGAACACGGTGTTCTACTTTTTTAGCAATCTCAGCAAAAGCCATTCCTGTTACAGATTCCTTATCTACTGCAACTGGCAATCCTTCGTCTCCACCTTCGCGAATACTTTGTATAATTGGAATTTGCCCAAGTAGTGGTAACCCCAATTTCTCTGCTAGTTTAATTCCTCCATCTTTCCCGAAAATATAGTATTTATTGTCGGGTAGTTCGGCAGGTGTAAACCACGCCATATTTTCTATTAATCCTAAAACCGGAACATCGATGGATTTACTTTGGAACATACTTGTACCTCGAATAACATCGGCGAGTGCAACATCTTGCGGAGTTGTTACAATTACTGCCCCGGTAACTGGAACTGATTGCACCAAAGTAAGGTGAATATCGCTGGTACCTGGAGGCAAGTCGATTAGTAAATAATCTAATTCTCCCCAGTTACCTTCCGAAATAAGTTGTTTTAATGCATTCGATGCAACCGGGCCACGCCATATCATTGCACTATCCGAATCAACAAAAAAGCCTACAGAAAGATATTTAACCCCAAACTTTTCGAGTGGGTTTATCATCTCTCTACCGTCAATTTTTACTCCGGCCGGACGTTCGCTTTCCGAACCAAACATTTTAGGAATTGATGGACCAAAAATATCAGCATCAAGCAAACCAACTTTTTTACCACTGTTTGCCAAAGCAACTGCAAGATTTACAGCTGTTGTAGATTTCCCAACTCCACCTTTACCCGATGCAACTGCAATAATGTTTTTAACATTTGGCAAAACTGGGCGCTCCATATCGTGAATAAATTTAACAGCAATGTTATCCTCTATTTCAACATGGTCACCAATATATTTTTTAAGCGCTTTTTCGCATTCTAAAACTAATGCCTCAATATTTGGGTCGTCGCTACGCTGAAAAACCAACGAAAAACTTACACGTTGCCCGGCTATACGAATTTCTTGCGGCATTTCCAGTTTTACAATATCTTCATCGCTTCCCGGAAATATTACTGTGCGTAGTGCATCGGTAATATTTTTAGGTACAATTAAACTTTTTGGAATATTTGACATTTGAAATTTATTAGTTACTATTTTTTATTGATTATTTATTTTTTGCAAAAATAGTAATTACCTCTTAATTAAATACTTTTTTGTATTAATTGTTTTTGCTTTATTTAAAACAATTCTAATTAACATAAAAACGGGGGGGGTATAAGAATCA
>DAOVTY010000217.1 GCA_030632865.1 Bacteroidota bacterium | reverse complement strand
TGACGCAACCATCGATGCTAAAGCTGCATTTTCTTGTAAAGTTTTTGTCCAACCGTCACCCTCTTTTACATGAGGCACTTCTTTTAAATTTAAAGCATCGCGTTTTGTTTTATATTTTTCTATATACTTTATCGATGGTTGAATTGGTGTATGAACAGTATAAAAAGCTAAATACAAAAAAAATGGATTGTCTCTGTTTTCGGCAATAAAATTTATTCCTTCATCGGTTAAGCGGTCGGTGAGATATTCTCCATCCGGTCCGTCAATCATTTTCGGATTTTTATATGGCGAGTAATATCCTCCGGGAGGACTACCACGATGATGTCCTCCAATATTTATATCGAATCCCTGATCTTCCGGAAAAAATCCCTCATCACCTAAATGCCATTTGCCTGCAAAGCAAGTTTTGTATCCATTTTCTTTGAGTTTTTCAGCCAAAGTAATTTCTTCGAGAGCCAGTTCTGTACCATCTTCAGATCCAAGCAGTGGTCTGTTTCTTGGATTGCTACCTGGAATCCAATCAGTAATGTTCATTCTGTTCGGATGTTTACCTGTCATTAGTGCTGCTCGAGTTGGACTGCAAACCGGATTTGCAGCGTATGCATTTGTAAAGCGCACGCCATTTTTAGCAAGTTGATCGATGTTTGGTGTATCGTAAAAACTTTCGGGATAATTGCATTTAACATCTGCCCAGCCCAAATCGTCAACTAAAATAAATACAAAGTTTGGTTGCTTTTTTTGGGTTGAACACGAAAAAATAAAAATGGATAAAAATAGCAACGTAAACAGGTTTGTTTTTGACATAGTTTTTGGTTTTTATTTCGGAATTCAAACTTACAAAGTTTGCTAGTTATAAAAAAGGGGTGACTGGAATTTCTAAATTAGTGATTAAAAACTTTTTGGTTTTCGAAGAATGTTGGACTTAGAAATCCAACTCCCATATAAAAAGTCAGGGTTTCGCGAAAAGTAAAACCCTGACTTTCTCTGTACTAAAAATCTAATTTTTTATTACTCTTTACTTCTTCCCGCTCATTTCAGCAAAATATTTATAAAATAGCGGAATCGTTTTTATTCCATTGTAAAATTGCTCTAGCGGATAATTCTCATTTGGCGAGTGTATCGCATCCGATTCTAATCCAAATCCCATTAATACTGATTTTATTCCCAGAATCTCTTCGAAAGTTGAAATAATTGGAATACTTCCACCTGAACGTACAGGAACCGGACGTTTACCAAAAGTATCGGTATATGCTTTTTCTGCTGCTTTGTACGCAGGAATATCAATAGGACAAACGTAGCCTTGTCCGCCGTGTAACGACGTAACTTCTACTTTTACCGATTTTGGAGCTATACTTTCGAAATGATTCTTAAACAGGTCGGCAATTTTATGGTGGTCTTGATTTGGCACCAAACGTGTTGAAATTTTTGCAAATGCTTTTGAAGGAAGAACTGTTTTTGCACCCTCGCCAGTGTAGCCTCCCCAAATTCCACAAATATCAAAAGATGGTCGAATTCCAGTGTGTTCCATAGGTGTATAACCTTTTTCACCTTTCAACTCATCAACATTAATTGCTTTTTTATAAACCTCTTTATTAAAAGGAGCTCTTCCAAGCAATTCTCGCTCTTCTGCTGAAACTTCCAAAACATTGTCGTAAAAACCGGGTATAGTAACTTTGCCGTTTTCATCTACCATTTTATCAATCATAGAGCAAAGTACATTTATTGGATTTGCAACAGCACCTCCAAACAGTCCGGAGTGTAAATCTCTATCCGGCCCGGTCACTTCAACTTGCCAATATGCTAATCCTCGTAATCCAGTTGTTATAGACGGAATATCAGGAGCAATCATAGATGTATCGGAAACAAGAATAACATCGGCCTTTAACATTTCTTTATTTTGTTCGCACCATTTTCCAAGGTTTGGCGAACCAATTTCCTCCTCACCTTCAATCATAAATTTTACATTACAAGGGAGTGTGTTGGTTTTCACCATTAACTCGAAAGCTTTTGCATGCATCATTCCCTGTCCCTTATCATCGTCGGCACCGCGAGCATAAATTTTACCGTCACGAATTTCGGGTTCAAACGGTGGTGAGTCCCACAACTCAATTGGGTCAATCGGCATAACATCCATATGCGAATAAACCAAAACAGTTGGGAGTGCAGAATCTATAATTTTTTCGGCGTAAGTAACCGGATTTCCATCGGTTTCGTATATTTCTGCTTTATCAACACCCGAATTTACAAGTGTTTGTTTCCAATATTTAGCTGCTTTATACATATCTGGTTTGTGTGCTTTAATCGAACTGATTGACGGTATACGAATCAATCCAAATAGCTCATCCAAAAAACGTTGTTTGTTTGCTTCAATGTAGTTATTAATGTGCTCCATATTTGATAAATTTACATTTTATTTTAGACGCAAAAAATACGCTTTTCATTTGGAATAAGAAAGCTGAAATGTCATAAAAGGGGAGAAAGTTGGAAGTTGGAAGACAGGAGACCGAAGTACCAACAAAAATTAAGAGAGGTCTGTTAATTTTATTTTTTATTGATATAAAATAAATAAGGGCAATCTTTTAATTAAAAAATTGCCCTTATAAATATTTTAAAATACTATCTATTCAACTATAGATTTGAATTTTGCATTTTCGAAATACTTAGCAAATTCCATATCTGTTTTTGCTTTAGCTTTCAACTCAGCTTTATTTTCGCATGCTGCTTGCAAGCTATCGAACAATAAGTTTTCTTTAGCAGTGCGAGCTCCAATTACTGCTTTTAAATAATCTTTCATAAAACAGTTTGGATGATCGAAAGCTTCTAAATCTCTCAATGCTCCATTATTATCGCCAGCCATTATTTTTGCAACTGCAGTGTTAACATCTGCATATTTACTGAAATATCTAACTGCTTTATCGTATTCTGCTTTTTTAATGCTAATAATACCCATGTTGTAATTTACTTCGTCGCCCGCACCTGCAGCCGCACCAAATAGTATCTCTGCATTTTCAACATCGTTTGCATTTAACTTTACGGCACCAAGGTTATTTTGAACAATTGCTTCATTGTTTTTCAACTCATCAGCTTTCTCGAATAATGGTTTAGCATCGGTATATTTCATTTTATTAACCATTACATAACCAGCGTTGTTTGGTCCTCTCCAGTCATTAGGATATATCTTCATAAACGAATTGTAAACTGAAAGTTGCTCGTCTGTATCTTCGAATAAAGTTGCTGCATAAAGTAACTCTGCAGGATTTAAAGAGGCAGCGTCAGATTTAGCAGCAGCTTTTAATTCTTCGTCACTTTTACCTGTTATTTCAACAGTTGTGGTCATTTTTGCCCGACGTAATTGTGGAAGAATTTCATCTGCTACATCTGTAAATGTTTCGCTAAGGTTTTTCATTTCGCGTTCACGAACTTCTGGGTCGTTATACATAGATAAAACACGTAAAATCAACTCCTTATCCTGAATGTTTGACTCCTCTAATAATTTCTTGAATCCATCCCAATCTTCCGGGGTATATTTTGTTTTTAATTCAATATCAACACCTGCTGCTTTTAGTTTTTCTGCTAAAAATTTAGAAGATGTTTCTTTACGTTTAGAAGCTAAATCAATATTTAAATCAATTGCACCATCTGGCGAGGCATATGCTGCAACTTCAACTCCTTTAAGATCTATTTTTTCGTCTTCGTTTGCTTTTTTAGTATAATCTTGCAATGCAACAACATCGTTTTCTCTGGTCTCTTCATTACGAATATTCGAACGGTTAATCAGATAATGAATGTCAGCCATCATTTCGTCTGGAACAACTCTTTGAAATACATCGATATTAGGATCGTATTTACCCGTTGTATTTTCCTCACGAATAAGGCCTAAAATTGGTTTTGGGAAATTTACAATCATTTCGCTTGTTGCCATAACACCATCAGCAATTTTAATCGGCTCAAAATCTACAGTTTTAGAACCTTTAGAAGCTGTAATATTTATAAACAGTTCCGATTTGCTCATTTGCTTATCGTAATCAACACTGTTTTTATAATTTACACTTCCTCCATTTGCATATCCAATAACTTTATTATTGGCTTCAACATTCTCGCCTTGCACAGTTACCGGAGCAAAAGATTTCTCTCCTCCTTCGTATTTTAAAACAGGCGTAGCAACTATTGTAGCTTTTTTATCGAAGTATTTTGCAGGAAATCTACTATCGATTGCTAAACTAACATCACTCGCATGAGCTTCGAGAAGTTCAGGAGTTACTTTAAATTGGATTTGGTTAGCATTCTTTTTCATCTTGTTTATTCCAGCACAACTTGAAAGAAGAACTGCGATAGTTAACACAAGAACTAAAGGTTTAAAATTGATATTGTTCATAACAGAAATAATATTAATTGATTAAAAAAAATATACAGAATTGCTACAAAAATAGTAAGCTTTTTTTCAAAAAAAAGAGACAAGCAATTTTTTTATCATAAAATTAGCCTATTTATCCCCAATTTATAATCGGTATTAAAAACTGCCTCCTTTAAAAGCTGATAGTGCTTATTATTGTTAACAAAATCTATATTATTTATATCGACAATTAGAACCGGAAAGGCTGCAGTTTGTTTAAAAAACTGAAAATATCCTTTTTGAATTTTTTCAAGATAATCGGGTTTTATATTTTGTTCGTATTTACGACCACGTTTCTCTATGTTACTTAGTAACCTGTCTGCATTAGAATGCAAATAAACATACAAATCAGGTTTAGGCATCGACTCAAAAATAATATCAAAAATCTGTCGAAACAGATGATATTCATCGTCTTTTAAGGTGTTTTGTGCAAATATTGCCGATTTAGCAAAATAGTAGTCTGCTACCAAAAACGAATGAAAAAGATCGAGATTAAGGACTTGCTTTTTAATTTGACTATAACGATCGGCAAGAAATGATAATTCCAACGGAAATGAATATCGCTCCTGATCATTATAAAATTTAGGCAAAAACGGATTATCGGCAAATTGCTCTAAAACTAATTTTGCATTGAACTCTTCGGCAAACTTTTTAGTTAGGGTAGTTTTGCCTGCTCCAATATTTCCTTCAATTACTAAAAATCGCATACTTTAAAATAAAAAATCCCCGGTAACAAATTGGTTGCTGCCGGGAATTCAAAAATACTATTTTATTCTGAAATAGTTTAGGCTATTTTTCAGGAAGTGATTTAAATCCCATATTAAAAAGTGTGAACCCAAAAATATCGGCGTATTGTTCTATTGTTTTACTTACCGGTGTTCCGGCTCCATGCCCAGCGTCTGTCTCAATTCTAATTAAAACCGGATTACTACCTGTCTGATTAGCTTGTAATTCGGCTGCAAATTTAAAACTATGGGCAGGTACAACACGGTCGTCGTGATCGCTAGTTGTAATTAATGTGGCAGGATATTCAACATTATTTTTCACATTATGTACGGGTGAATATCCAATTAGATAATCAAACATTTCTTTGCTCTCTTCTGCTGTACCATAGTCGTATGCCCAACCTGCACCAGCAGTAAATGT
>DAOVTY010000196.1 GCA_030632865.1 Bacteroidota bacterium | reverse complement strand
AGGTCGAATAAATTTTGTTTCAGGATCAAAAATATTTTTCCAGTAATCAGCCTGATTCATTAGTTTTTGATAATCATTTTCGTGCCCCAAACTTTTTGCCATTTGCGCCACTGCATAAGAACTGAAACTATATTCCAAAGTGTGCGATGCACCAAAATTAAATACCCAACCGTTAGAAATAGTAGTTTCTTCGTAGGGAACGTAACCCAACTTAACAAACCTATGCAAGTCATATTTACCATTTCCTAGATTGCGTCCTTCAAAATCTAATTCATTTTTTACAGCTGCTTTGTAACCGGTTTCCCAATCAAAATCTCTGATGCCACAATTATATGCCGATGCAATTAATAAACCCTGGAAATTGGTTTGAACACCGTTGGTAAAAGTACCTGCCGCTTCACCATCGTGCAACCAGCCAGTTTCTTTATAAAAATCGATATTAGATTGTAAATACTGACTAAAATATTCTGGATAAACCATTGCCCAAAGCTGACTAAGGTTCCAGAATCCACCCCACATTCCGTCGGTATTAATATGGTTATATTTTGGCTTGCCGTTTTCATCTAACGGAATTTGCCCAATTCCTTCACCATTTAATTTGTATTGCCCGTTTACATCGCTTGCAACTCCGCGCCCTAAAAGAGCATGGTAAAGTCCGGTATAAAATTTCTTTTTATTTGTGAGGTTTTCATCTTCAACCTTAATCCGTCCGAGCATTTCGTTCCATTTGGCTGATGCCGTTTTGTGCACTTCGTTGAATGTTACAGAATTAGCTTCGGTATCTAAATTTAAACGTGCATTTTCAATACTGGTGTACGAAAGCCCAACCTGCATCTCAACAATTTCATTTTCCGATGTTTCAAAAGTCAGATACAAACCATTTTTAACGCCTTTTGTAGAATGTGAATTTTCATCAATTTCGGAATCTACAAAAGTTCCAACATCAACAGGAGTTTTGTTCAACCGAGCAATAAAATACATTTTTACACGATTGCCAGGGTCGCAAAATTTCACATATTCAGGATTGGTTTCAACGTAACCTTCAACTTCATTATTATTTACCAACTCGGCAAATGCCTCAGTAACATCACTACTTTCTCCTTGTTTGTGTCCAATATCAAAAATCAATTTTGAACTTTTTGATTCAGGAAAAGTATATCGATGAAATCCAACTCTTTCGGTAGCAGTAATTTCTGCCTGAATATTATAATCTTTTAGCAAAACAGAATAATATCCCGGTTCCGAGTGTTCATCTTTTTTATCGAAGCGAGAACGGTAACCTGTATCAGGATTTTCCAAAGTACCGGGAGTAGTTTTTAATTCGCCAACGGTTGGCATTACTACAACACCTCCAATCTGGAATTCATGAAAATGCCCAAATCCTTCGATAGAATTATGTCTGCCATCGTATCCGCCGGGCAACCAGCTTCCTATACTTTCGTATGCATTTGTGTGAGGTGCTAATTTTGCCATACCAAACGGCAAGGCCGCCGGAGTATAAAAAAACCAGCGACCGTGAACCGACCCTATTTGTGGATCGACATATTGAACGGCATTAAAATCTCTTTTATCGACTGTTTCTTGTTGACAGGAAAACATTAAAACTAAACTGACAAAAAATATAAATTGTTTCATTTTAATTTTTCTTGGATGAATAAAATGAGAGGAATAACAAATAAACTGCACAAATAGCAAACACAAACATTCCGGCAGTTATATTCATTGAATCGGTTATTTTACCAACAATTGGAGGAATAAATGCACCACCCGAAACCGCCATTATCATTAACCCTGAAATTTCGTTTGCACGATTGGCATATTTTTTAACTGTTAATGAATAAATTAGAGGGAATATATTTGAAGATGCCAATCCTATTGAAAACATGAGAGCCAACGCAATTACGGGAGTTGGAGAGACTATAAAAACAATAATAGTTATTAAAGTTGCAATGGCCGAGCCGATTAATAATTTTTTAGAAGCAATACGAGTTAAAAGTAATGCACCCGCAAATGTTCCTAACATTTTTCCGAAAAAATATAGGCTGCGTCCCTGCATTGCAGGTTCTGCATCCATTCCCAGTTTTTCCATTAGAAACTGGCCTGAAGATGAGTTGATTCCAACATCAATTCCGACTAAAAAGAAAATGCCTAAAACCATTAATGCGATGTATTTAATATTTAGTAATTTCAAGCACGAGCTAATAGTTGCTTTTTTCTCTTTCGACTGTGTCTCTTCAATTTTGGTGAAATGCAACCAAATTACCGATAGTATTGAAACTCCACCAAATACGAGAAACAGAATTTTCCAATCGCCAAAACGAACGGCAAAAAAGGTTGCTAAATATGGAGCAACCATCGAACCCACCGCTTTTACAAACTGCGAAAAACTTAAAAAGCTCGAAGTTCGGTTTGATGGGACAACATCGACTAAGAGTGGATTTGCCGAAACTTGAATAATTGTATTCCCAATTCCGAGCAAAGCAAAACCTACCAAAAGTGTTGGAAATGTGTAAATAAAGAATGGGAGGATAAGTCCGGTTGCAGTTAGCAGCATTCCAACGTTTAACATGTTTCGTTTGCCAATGCGGTCTTGCAAGATTCCCACCGGTACAGACAGAATAAAAAACCAAGCAAAAACAGCGAGGGGAATTAATTGTGCAAGTGAATTGCTCAGCTCAAAGTCTGCTTTTGCGTTGTCCACACCAATTCCCACCAAATCGCAAAAACTCATTACAAAAAATGAGATTAATACTGGAGTTACATAAGCAATAGAAAGTTTTGATTTTGACATAATTTTAAAAAGTTAGAAGTTTAAAGAAATTTACATTTTCTTGATTGCAGGAAAGACTCTAACGTAAAACGAATCATCTACCAAAGTAGCAGCTCCAATAAAAGAAGCATTTTCTTTCAACGCTGAAATAAAAACCTTTACTCCCAAATTATTATCACTTAAATAATTATTTAAACTATCGCCAAAAAGTGGAAAAGCTTTTGAAATATTTCCTCCGATCACAAAGGCTTCCAAGCCAAACTTCTCAATCCACGGTCTTAGAAACACCCCCATTTTTTCACCAAAATCATTGAAAAGGTCTTGTGCTGCATTGTTATTTTCTGCTAATTCTGCAATTTCTTTTACACCACTTAATTTTTTCCCGGTTACTAGTTCAAAGCGTTTTAGTAATCCTCGTGTTGAAAAGTAATCATCAGCTATGCCATCTTCAAAAGGTAAGTGCCACAAGCATCCTTGCTCTGGAACTTCGTTGCCTTCAACTATTGGCAAACCATCTTTTATAAATGCCGAACCAAATCCGGTACCAAGGGCAACCGACAAAGAATGAGCAAAATTATTTGCTTTCCCTACCTGATCTTCTCCAATGGCAAAAGCAGTTGCATCGTTTATAAATCTAATTTTGAAATCGTCGGGTAACGAAAGATATTTTCTAAGTTTATCCGGAACATTCATTCCATAAATATTTTCATATTTCTCATTTTCGCCGGTAAACATTGGAATCCCTTTAACATAATCGAATGGGCCGGGCATGGCAAAACCTATTCCTGCTACATTTTGTTTGCCCACGCTTTCCATAGTTTTACGAATGGTTTTCCCCCAGGCTTCAATAATCTCATCTGGTTTGCCATGATTATTCAAGCTGTTTTCGGCATGTGTACTTTCAAGAAGTGTTTTCTTGTTTAAATCGTAAGCGGTGCAACTAACGTGGCTTCCACCCACATCAACACCAATAGAAATTGTTTTCTTCATATTATCTTCTTATTTCAATTGAATAGGTAAATTTTTCAGCGATGTAATATCCAACATTATATTCCACCGGTTTTCCGCCTTGCCCGCTTACAAATCGCTCACGAATTAATACAGGTTCGCCCGGTTTTATCTTCAATCGTTTAGATGTAATTTTTGATGCAAGTCTGGCCTGTATCTTTTCGCGCGAGACATTTACTTGTGTTTTATATTTATCCTCAAGTAATTTGTAAAGTGGTTGATGGAAATCCTCATCGGGCGTAATTCCAATTCTTGGATGAAAATAGCTTTCGAAAAAAACGAATGGTCCATTTTCATCTCCGCGTAACCGCGATAGTTTTATTACTTTTGTTTTTACAGGGATATTAAAAAACAGTGCAGTTTTTTTATTGCAATCTATCCATTCTGCTTTTATCAAAAGATTTGAAAAAGCAACCCCTTTTTCATTCATCTCCTGAGTAAAAGAATGCCAGTTGTCAAGTTGAGTTGTAACCGTTTTTTCAGCAACCTTAGTTCCATATCCTTTTTTTCGAACAATTAATCCCTCGTACTCTAACTTATTGGTAGCTTGCCTGATTGTATTTCTGCTGACACCAAGTTTTTTAGCAAGGTCAACCTCTACCGGAAGAAATTCGCCTGCTTTATATTTGGGCAATTCAATAAGTTTGCGGAGTAATTCTTCTACTTGAAAATGAAGAGGTATCGGACTTGAATGATTTATAACAAAGTTCATATTTGTTCAAATGTTCATACATTTACAAATGTAGTAGAAATATTATTAATGGAGGAATTATATTAAAGTTTTTTAGCAATAATTGGGGGAATGAATAAGAAAAATTTATTTGCGTTGTTTTACCTCTTTCGAATCTACCATTTTATAAAGTTTATCGGCGCGCCTTATTCTTTCATCAATTTGAATAGAAATTTGTTCACCTTTTTTTGCCTCTTCCACAGGTTTTAAATTAACCCTAATCTCTTTTACAATAATTTCTACAACACCAGTTGTTGGACCAGTAATAACTATTTTATCACCAATCTTTAGGTTACTCGTTTGCAATTCGAACTCTGCTACTTTTATTTTAGAGAAATAATTAGTTGCTTTCCCTACATACAATTTCCGTTCTGTAGCTTGTGATCCGTAATTTTTGCTCCACTCTCCCAGTCGTTGTCCAAGATAATATCCATCCCAAAATCCACGATTAAATACTGCACTTAAACGACTATTCCAATTGTCAATTTTTTCATCGGTAAAATCATCATCAAAATAAGAATCAACGGCTTCGCGGTAACATTGCGAAGTTGTTTTTACATATTCGGGAGAACGGGCGCGCCCTTCAATTTTTAAGACCGAAACACCCGCATCTAAAATTTTATTCAGAAAATGAACTGTTTTTAAATCTTTGGGCGACATAATATATTCATTGTCGATTTCCAGTTCGGCACCGGTTTCTTTATCGGTAACTGTGTAGGCGCGTCTGCAAGTTTGTAAACATGCTCCACGATTTGCTGACGAATTCATTTCGTGCAAACTCAAATAGCATTTTCCGCTGGTTGCCATACAAAGTGCACCGTGTACAAACATTTCCAAACGCATTAATTCCCCTGCCGGGCCTTTAATTTGCTCCTCTTTTATTTGATTGCTGATTTCGTAAACCCTTCCCAAATTCATTTCGCGGGCAAGCACAACAACATCGGCAAAATTGGAGTAAAATTTAACCGCCTCGATATTTGTAATGTTTACCTGCGTTGAAATATGAACATCCAAATTAATAGAACGAGCGTATTGTATAACGGAAACATCAGCTGCAATTACGGCAGAAACTCCGGCTTGTTTCGCAGCAAGCACTACTTCGTTCATCAACTGAATTTCGCCATCAAAAATCTCAACATTTAAAGTGAGATATGTTTTAACACTGTTTTCGGATGCAATTTCAACAATCTTTTTCAGGTCATCGAGGGTGAAGTTATTTGCCGAACGCGAACGCATATTCAGATGCTCAACACCAAAATACACTGACCCGGCTCCCCCCTGAATAGCTGCCATTAACGATTCGTACGAACCAACCGGCGCCATTATTTCAACATCTTTAGCTGTCATTAGTATTTTTTTGTAAATTCGGTGCAAAGTTAATAAACGAAAAATTGTATACTCTCAATTTATCAGGAGCAAAATTTTGGCAAGGGGTACGCAATTATAACCGCCGTAAATAAAATAACAGGTGATATTTGCATAATTCAAGATTCTGATTTGGAATATAATCCTTCAGATTATCCGCTCGTATTGGAGCCCATCATTGACGGGCGAGCCGATTGTGTTTATGGCTCCAGGT
>DAOVTY010000182.1 GCA_030632865.1 Bacteroidota bacterium | reverse complement strand
TCAACTGTCGATTTTATCTCATCAATAGGAATTGTATATGCCATTAAAGGAATTGCAGCGGCAGCCTCATGTCGCGATGAAAGAGCTAGTTTATAAGCCTCCGGAATCATATCATCGAAATTGTTAATTCCATTCTCTTTCGCATAAAGTAACCAAGCTGCATTATCTAGACCAACCAAGGCATTTAGTGCAAATGTTTTACGAAGATGCGGATTAGATGTAATTTTTTTTCCGTATTCCCGACCCTTCGCAAGTCAGTTATCCAGAAGCTCAACCGTGGTCGTAAAACTTTCGCCCTCTGCAATTTGAAGTGCCTTTTCAGAAAGAGCATACATTAATGCGTTTCCGCCACTTTCTGAGTGGTTGGCAAAAACTTTGGCATCAGACCAAAGTACATTTTGTGTACATAATCCAATCTCGTGTATTCCAGAACTACTTTCAAGGTAATTCACCGATTGCCAAATTTCAGTCATGTAACCACCCTTAAATCCAAATGGTCGAATAAGTGGTTCACGTTCAAAATTAGAATCTACTCGTGCTATCTTTATATTTTTCATCTTTTTCTGGTTTACCGATGATGCCATTAATGAAACCGGATTACTCAAAGCTGTTGCAGTTGTTGCTATCAGGCTGGTTTTTATAAACGAACGTCGCGAATTACTTTTCATTTCGTTAGATTAATTGGTGTTTTATAAGATTAGATTTAATAAAATCTACATCCTTTTTAATTCTCGATACTAAAACTTTTTGTTTCTGTAATAAGGTTTTCTTCTCTTCATCATCGTTAAGCAATTTATACTCAACATGAAGTGTTATTGGAGCAACAATATCTAACTCTTTTAATGTTTTAAAGTAAAGTTCAAAATCTACAATTCCTTCTCCCAGAGGCATTTTAACATTTTTGGCTTTTCCTTTCGATACGTCCCAAGTTGAATCTTTTATTGCCAACGAACCAATATTTTTACTCAATAATCTCATCATTAAAATCCACGAAGCAGAGCCCTCTGCAACTGCATGACGAACATCAAACTGACTGCTCATCCATTGGCTGGGCAAATCTTTAATTACTTCCCAAACATCCCAAACAGGTGCTCCAACACGAGTTCCTGAATGGTTCTGATAACCCGCCTGAATTCCTAACTCCTCATTCAATTCTGCTAACTTTTCCATTTGAGATTTAACATCGACCAAAGATTCTACTATACCTTTTTTCAAATCGTAGTTATAATAACCAAGTCTGTAATGTTTTATTCCATTTTTTGCAGCAACGGTTAAAACTTCTTTGGCAAATGGATCCTCTATGTTTTTAATAGCAGTAACCATCATTTCTGATGAGAGATTATATTTCCTTCCCGTCTCAATTATTTTAGGAAGATCATCAGAAACTCTTTCAGGAAGAACTATTCCTTTTGGTCTAACCGTCAAATCAAAACCTTCAACACCTGCCATGGCAAGAGTTTCTGCCATAAACTCGGGTTCATATTTATCCAATGGTTTTGTAAAAAACAATATTGGATATTTATTGACTTGCTTGCCAATAATTTCCGATGCTAAAACACCGGAGAAAGGAATTGATGCCGCAGCAATTGTTATTCCTTTAACAAATTTTCTTCGGTTGTACATTATTTTAATCAATTAAAATTTCCAAGGTTTACGGTAATCGTAATGTAGTAGTTTATTGGCAGCATCGCTGTTTGTAAATTTCTCGGTAACAGGATTCCAATGTAAACGTTCTTTAGTTGCCAGAGCAATATTTGCCAAATGTGCAAAACTTGTTGAACGATGTCCATCTTCAAGCGAGCAGAGTGGAGTTTCTCTCGATTTTACACAATCAAGAAAATTCCTCACTAAAGTAGCAGTGCTATTTCCACTACTTCCATCACTCAACAATTCATCTTTTGTATCAAATTTCTCAGCTTCTATTTGCGCATCCCAATCTTGAAACTGGCCTCTTTTAGTTGGTGTTATGGTATATCCTTTTTCGCTTGCATTTAAAGTTCCTTTAGTACCACGCAACTCAACTTCGCCCGTTTTCAACAATCCACCGCTACTTGCTTCATATATTGCAAAAGTTGCAATTGCTCCCGATGCAAATTCGTAAGTAACTTGCATAGTATCTGGTATATCGCCATCGTGATCTAATACATATTTTCCTCCGTGTGCACTTATAGCCACGGGTGCTGTTTCGCCAAGCATCCAGCGAATTACATCCATATAATGAACCCCCCAATTTCCCATTTGAGAGGAGTAATCACTCCACCAACGAAACATATAAGGAGCAATATTATATTGGTACGGACGAACAGCTCGAGGCCCCAACCACATATCCCAGTTAAAGTCTTTTGGAGGTTGCTCCGAGTTCATTTTTCCGATACCGTTTGGAAACATATTACTTATTCTGGCAGCACGTGCAATTGTTACTTTACCAATTTTTCCGGAAGGAATAATACCAGCAAGCTTCTGATAAGCGGTAGAACCTCTCCTATTTAAACCAACAGCAACAACCTGATTGCTGGCGGCTTGAGTTTCAACCATTTTTCGACCTTCGTAAATAGTAGCTGTAAGTGGTTTTTCCACATAAACATCTTTTCCGGCCTCAATTGCATGAACAGTCATTAAAGCGTGCCAGTGGTCGGGTGTGGCAATACACACAGCATCTATATCTTTGTCGTCCAATAATTCTCGATAATCGTTATAAGTTTTTGGTGGTTTAGCAAACTTCTCTCCCATTTTCGGAATTTTACTATTCATCTCATCTAAATAGCGTTTAGCCACTTCGCTCCTATCTCTTGTTGTGTATGGATCATAAACATCGCACAAAGCTGCAATTTCACAATCGGCATTCTGCATAAATAGTTGTAACAACTGAGATCCTCTGTTCCCGATCCCGATAAAACCCATCCGAATTTTATCGTTTGATCCTATAATACGTTTTGAAGATATTGCCGATGCAAAAGTGTTTACCCCAATTGAAATCCCTGCTGTTGTTAATGTTGATTTAGCGATAAAATCTCTGCGAGTTTGTTTTGACTTATTTCCCATAGTATTGTATTGTTTTTTTGAATTTTAATCTTAAAAATTATTTTGCCTTATATTCAATATTAATACACCTAAAGGCCTGTGTATGAGCTGGCGTTGTATAATAAATAAATGTTTTAATGATATTTTGAATGTTGACCAACCACGATTTTGAAATAAAAGTATGTTAATAGTCAACAATAGATCGAATAGTTTACGGTTTAGATTTAGCATAGGTCTCTTTATTAAAGAACTATAAATTTAATATTTTTAATTAATCGTACAACAAACTGTCGAATTGAATTTTAGTTTTTTAAGACTTGTAGTAGAATTTTATTTGTATAGATTAGATAATAAGATGTGCCTCAATTTTGATAGCCGAAATATTACAGAGAGTTTAATTGTGGTTAAAATTTAACTTATATTTTTCATTGAAGGGGATGTTAGCCGTAAGTAAAATAGAATATAATATTTTCTTCAATTAACGTTTTGCTATTTTTAAGTCATTCATAATTTTATCCTTTCTTCGACGCGAAACAGCAACAAAATCGCCATTTGAAAGGCGAAGTTTTGTACCTCCAGATTTAACCACTGCACTTACATGTTTTAGATTTACCAGATGGGTTTTATGTACACGAACAAATGAATATTCTTGCAACAATTCTTCAAACTCAATAAGAGTTTTAGCAACAAGTAGGTGTTCGTTCTTTTCAAAATAAATATGAGTATAGTTTCCTTCACCCCTGCAATGAATTATTCTGCTCACTTCCACAAATTCGATACTATTAGCGTAGGGTAATCCAATTCGAGGATTGTCTGGTTGGCTAATATTATGGAAGAGCTGTTTAATTCTTAGGTTTTCCTGTTTTTGCTGAATACGTTCTGAAACTTTTTCAATGGCTGCCTTTAAATCCAATATGTCTATTGGTTTCAATATATAATCTGCGGCAGAAAAACGAATTGCTTTTATTGCATAATTGCCATAAGCGGTTACAAAAATCACTTCAAACCTAAAATCACTAAAATGTTCTAAAAGCTTAAATCCATTGGCTCTTGGCATTTCAATATCAAGAAAAACAAGATCTGGCTTTTGAGATTTAATGATAGAAATTGCGCTCTCCACAGAATCTGCTTCCCCTAACAATTCAACATTAGGACAATACTTTTGTAAAATACCTGCAAGATTCTCGCGACCATGTTTTTCATCATCAACTATAATAGATTTTATTTGCATTTTATACTCTTAAAAGTATTTGCTCCACTTTTGTGCCAATACCAAAAACAACACATAAGTAGCACAGAGTTATTCAGAGATTAAAAATATTAATTTTCTTCCGGAATAAAAATCTCAACACGCGTTCCGCTTTTTTCGCCTGTTAAATCGATAATTTCCAATCCATATTTTTCATTTTGCTTTTTTTGAAGAATTTCAAGACGTTCCTGAATAAGTTTTGATCCTTTCCCGTTTTTTGTTCTGCTTATCTTTTTAGCTTCCTCTCTGCCAATACCATTATCTTCTATAGATATCTTAATTGATGTATCAACAATTGAAATTTCAACTTTTAATTGTCTGTTCTCTTCTTTAGTTTGCAATCCATGAATAATAGCATTTTCCACAAAGGGTTGCAGCAGCATACTTGGAACCATGGTATTGTTTGTATCAATTTTATCTTCTACCGAAATCGAAAAATCGAAATCAAAACGTAACTTTTCGAGGTTCATATATTGTTTTGTCATCTCCAATTCTTCGGCAAGAGAAATCTCTTCTTTTTCTGAATTTTGTAATACTTTACGAATCAAACCAGCAAAATCTGCCAAATATAAATGGGCCTCGCGACCCTTATTTTGTTGAACTAAATTTTGCACCGAATTCAAACTATTAAAAAGAAAATGGGGGTTCATTTGCGACCTTATTGCTGTAAGTTCCAACTCTCGCAACCGACGCTGATCCTGTTCTTTTCTGAATCGTTGCCGAACCCGCCATTTCCAAATCAATAAACCTATAATAAGAAAAGTTAATATTAATAAAAGAAGAATTATTACATTTAGTAATTGAGATTTATTGAGCTCTTTTTTTTTTTGAACGAGACTGTCTTTAGCTTTTTGAATAGCATCTTTTGTTCCACTTGCATTTTCAACAAATTCACCATTTTTATTAAACACAAGATATCCACTATGTTTTTGAAAAATGTCTTCGAAAGTGGCTGTATCATTTAAATATAAAAAGTGTGTAGCATTTGGTTCTGATAAATTTGTATACTCTTCCCACTGTTTGAAACTACTACCTTCAACAATCATTATAAAATTAATTTCGGAATTCTTTATTACCTGATCATCATATTTATATCTATCTCCAATCCAGTTAGACGAAAAATATACTATTGTTGGTTTGTCTCCAAGAAAATCAGCAAATGAGACTTTCTTATTATTTATATCTACAAAATCAATCGACGGAACAAAATCTCCCCGAGCCAACTGTTTTTGTTGACTAATAATATGTTTCACTTCTTTTACCAATTCCAAATCATTGCAAAGTCTAATCATCAAATCATAATTATCTAAAGCAAATTGGTATATATAACTATCTACTTTAATATTATTTCGTGAAGTTTTGCTAATTATCTTTTCGCTTAATGTTTCTGCAATTTGGCGGTAAAGTGGCGCCCCAGTTAAAACCATTTTGGAAAACTGTACTTCTAATTCTGTATCCGAAGAATTCCTAATACCGAAACGGATTAAATGATGCCTTTTTGTTTTATTAGCTTTTGAAAAATGATAGTTTAAATATTGGCTGGCACACTTTCGCGAATGTAATCCATAATCGTTATAAACGTCATGAATATCTAGCATATCAATTTTTTCAAGTACTAATAAAAAGTCTATAGAGTCTAAACCTTTTTCTAGTCTTATATCATAACTTCTGATTATGCTCTCACCAAAATTTAAAATACCATTGTAGAGGTATGCTTTAACTTCATTAGTAATAAAATTAAATGCTTTCTCTGGAATCTCAGTTTTATATTTTGTAGAAATTTGATCCACAGTTTCAAGGGCATTAAACAAGGGATTAACATTGCCGAAAGGCATGGGTTTTCCGTTAATAATTCTAATCCCAAAACTAAACTCCTTATCTAGAATTTTTTTATTCGAACTTGAGATCCTACTATCTTCATGCATTATAATTTCATCTCTCAATTCCTGAATTAAATTGGCTTCTTGTTTCCTAGTTCCTGATACGGATGTTTCCCAAGAAAATTCATTGCCGGTTGATTCAAACTCGATTGAATCGCCCGGTTCGGCATAAAAAACATAAGTACCCGGGGGATTGTGTTTGTTAAGGTTTTCATTTTCAACATAAACAAAACCTTCGTGATAATAATCTAAACTGGTATTAAAAGTTCCGTTGTCATCAAGAATTATTGTCTTTGTTTTTAAGTCATATCCAAAAGGTTTATCAAGAATCCTAATATGAATTTTATCGCTAAGTGGATTTTCAATCT
>DAOVTY010000101.1 GCA_030632865.1 Bacteroidota bacterium | reverse complement strand
CCATTTTCTGTGCGGCGAGCGTTGTTTTGTCCACCCATTCCAAGTATCCATTTGCGATTCGATTTCATTGATTTTCCAATTAAAACATCTCTAAAAGAGTGACCATCAGAAATATGAATTGACGTTTTTGAGTTATGCTTTTCAGAAAATCCTGCTAAATCAACAAAAGTTGAATAGAGGTCTGTGAAATCTATTAGTGCATCCGATTTTTGATGAGGTTTAATTTTATCAGGCCAGCTTGCAATAAAAGGCAAACAAATACCAGTTTCAGTTGTCGTTGCTTTTCCTCCTTTTACATTTTGTCCATTTAAACTACCTTCAATTTTTCTGGTAGTTCCATTGTCGGTTGTCCATATTACGATGGTATTTTCTCTGATTTTGGCATCCTCCAAAGCTTTTATTATTTCGCCGGTAATTTTATCAGTATAGTTTACCATTGCTTTATGTTTCCCCAAATCAGTTTCGGCAATTTCATCGGGTGTATTAACCAAGGGAGTATGAGTTAAAACCATGGGGTAATAGATAAACATTGGTGCTTCTTTGTTTGTATGAATAAAGTCAATAATAAAATCTTTAAAAATGTCGGGTCCAAATCTGTTTTCATAGGTTTTGCTACCATTGCTGGTGTAAATATATGGTTGCTGATATCTTTTTGAGCTTGCCGAAATACCACTTTCATAACCTGTCCACATACAATATTCGTCAAACCCATTTTTTGTTAATGCATCGGGTTCAACCCTGAAATCATCTATTTGCCATTTCCCAGCAATACAAGTTTTGTAGCCTGCCTGTTTCATTTCTATTCCAATTGAAGGGTTTAAAGTTTCGTCGAAATGAGCGCCGCCACCCCAACGCGGAACATCCCAATGATTTATCCAGCCATGCCTGAATGGATATTGTCCTGTTAATATTGTTGTTCTGGTAGGCGTGCATTGCGGCATTGCATATACACTATTGAATAGAATTCCACTCTCGGCAAGTGCATCAATATTTGGAGTTTCAATGTTGTCGGCTCCGTAACAACTAATCCACTCTTTCCCCAAATCGTCAACTAAAATTAGAATAATATTAGGTTGCGAAGCTTGATTTGAAATACGTTTATCGCAGCTAAAAATAGAAAGCAATAGAAATAGGAATGTTAGGTTTTTCATCTCTTTCAATTTAGTAAAGTGAAGTAAATTTATCTGTTTTTTTTATACAAGAGCAATTATTTTATCTCCTTTATATTAAAGCTTGTAAAAAAAGTGTGTTACTGGCAGTTGTGTAACTAATAACTTATATTTTTGTGCTGAATTATAAGTTGAAATAGAATGAGGATTGAATATGATATTAAGCTAGGCTTTAAAGATGTAATGTTCAGGCCAAAGCGTTCTACTTTAAAAAGTAGGTCGTTGGTCAGTCTAGAGCGTAATTTTAAATTTTTGCATAGCACTGCAACATGGTCCGGTGTTCCGATTATGGCAGCAAATATGGACACAGTTGGTACTTTCGAGATGGCAAGAGCATTGGCAGAAAAACAACTTTTTACAGCCATTCATAAACATTATACAATTGAGCAATGGAACGAATTTTTAGCTTCGGCGCCCAAAGGAATTGAAGATTATATTGCTGTGAGTACTGGTACCGGGCCAAACGATTCTGATAAAGTTGCTGAAATATTTAAAAATAATCCACATCTGAAATTTATTTGTATCGATGTTGCAAATGGTTATTCAGAGCATTTTGTTCGTTATGTGGAACAGGCTCGAGCACAATTTCCTGACAAGGTAATTATTGCCGGAAATGTTGTTACCGGAGAAATGGTAGAGGAGCTTTTACTTGCCGGTGCAGATATTATAAAAGTGGGAATTGGACCAGGTTCGGTTTGTACAACCCGTGTTAAAACAGGTGTTGGTTATCCGCAACTTTCGGCAATAATAGAGTGTGCCGATGCAGCTCATGGTTTAGGTGGACAAATTATTAGCGATGGTGGCTGTTCTACACCCGGCGATGTTGCTAAAGCATTTGGTGCCGGTGCCGATTTTGTAATGTTAGGCGGAATGTTTGCCGGGCATAACGAAAGTGGAGGCGAGACAACTGAGCGAAATGGAAAAAAATATCGTCAGTTTTATGGAATGAGCTCGGCAACTGCCATGGATAAGCATGTTGGTGGTGTTGCAAATTATCGTGCCAGCGAGGGTAAAACAGTTGAAGTCCCATATCGAGGATCTGTAGAAAATACTGTGCTCGATATTCTTGGCGGTATTCGAAGTACTTGTACTTATGTGGGAGCATCAACATTAAAAGAGCTTACAAAACGTACTACATTTATTAGGGTTGAAGAGCAAGAAAACAGAATTTATACTGAATAGAGAATTTAATTATTAGAGATGCCCTTAAAATATTTAAAAACTGTTATGATAAAATCGTAATAGTTTTTTTTTATACTTCGCAAGCATCGCCCATACAATTCGGTTTTTCAACTGGCTTTTTTATAAGTTTCAATTTTATTGATAGAAAATAGAGCTTACAACCAACACAAATTCCAAAGGCAGTTTCGAGATATAACAAAGCCAGGCAGATTATACACAGCATACAAACAGGCTCAAAAAAAGTTGTGTCTTTTTGTAATAGTATTGATAATCCAAAAATTGTTAATGATAGTACCAGTCCTAAACTCCAAGCGAATTTTTTTTGAATTGCACCAATTGGAAGCGAAGATTGTTTTCTTACAAATAACCTCGAAAGCAAAATAGTGGGAGAGTACTTAGGATTTATAAATACCCCAATAATAAAATTTAAGGCAAGAAATCCTGTTATGTATGGTATTACCTCAAATTTTTGTAGAACAAAACCGTTAATCGATGCTATTAATCCTAAAAAAAGCATAATTCCTGCACTTCCGCGCATGCGTCTTTCATCTACAATTTTAAAACTTTTACCTTCAATATATTCTCCAAAACTAATTACCGACATATGTATTTTACTTTAATTATTGAAAGTTATAACACATGTTTTGTTTGATTGTTTTAAAAATTTAAAAAAATGCTACTACTTTTTTAATCGACTACTTTTAGTATTTTTACAATAGAAAAATCAACTGGGTTACTTGTTGCACATTAAGTTGCAAATAATTCATAAATAACTTACTTTCTTTGTTTTGTAAGAAATACAATTACCATGTTAATTTATTGCTTAACATGCGAATTATTTTTTGCAACTTTTGTAATGATTAGATAAAATCTAACTTTACCAACATTAAAAAGAAATTATATAGATGAAACAAGCATGGTTTAACAAACATAAATGCGAGTTACATGGTATTGGAAATTAGTTTTTTACAAATAGTATATTAGATTGAAACATAAAATATTAATAATAATTAAAACGAATGAAATTATTTGAAGGACATTCTTTTCATATCCCGGTAATGGGATTAGGGTATTCAATAGATACACCAATTAATGTTGCTCCTTATGGAATATCTTCCGTTATATCTTTGGTTGACGATTCGTTGATTGAAAGTATGCGTGAGTTTTATAGCAATAAGTTTGACATTCCTTTTAAAACCATTTCGAAAAAGGTCGATGATTTTAGAGCAAAACGAATCTCTTCTTATTTAAATCTTGTTGATGAAATTGTAACTCGAAAAGTTTCGGAGCTTAAAAATACAGCTCAAAGTGCGAGTGGCGAGTTGGAAAAGTATATTGGTATGCTACCCGATGTTTCTGAAGTAAAATCGAAATTCAATTCGGCTACCGGTGATTTATCAAAATGGGTTAACGAGAAGTTGCATGTTGGTTCTATCGATGTGAATATAATGACAAAATTAGATCAAGCGCATTATGAAAATGGCGAAGCGTTACCAATAGAACATAACGATGCACACGCTGCATTGCGCGGATTTGCCAATAGTAATTTAAATTCGGCGCTTGTACTTTCGGCAGGAATGAGCCCAAGATTGTACAGTTATATCGAAAATTTTAAAGATTTTTTCCCAAATAATATTGGTGATATAAAAAAGAAAATTATTCTGAAAGTTAGTGATTTTCGCTCTGCGTTTATACAAGGTAAAATGTTAGCTGCAAAAGGTTTGTGGGTGTCGGAATACCGTATTGAATCTGGTGTAAATTGCGGTGGTCATGCATTTCCAACTAATGGGGTTTTGTTTGGCCCCATTCTCGAAGAGTTTAAAAATAACAAGGATAGACTTTTTAATACGTGTATTGATATTTATAAATCGGCTCTTGAAAAGAAAGAACATGTTCAGCCTGCTGATTCTCCCGAAATGAAAATAACTGCACAGGGTGGAGTTGGAACTTCAGAAGAACACAATTTTATGATAGATCATTACGGTATGGATGGCGTTGGTTGGGCATCGCCATTTATGCTTGTTCCCGAGGTTATTAGTATTGATACTGCAACTATGAATTTACTTGCCGATGGAAAGGAAGCAGATTATTATTATAGTGGTTTATCTCCTTTGGGAGTTCCGTTTAATAGTATTTACGGAGCATCTATGAGTGTGCAGAGATTAGGGCTTGTAAAAAGTGGAAAGGCAGGAACCCCTTGTACAAAAGGTTATTTAAGGTATAATACTGAATATACAGAGAGGCCAATTTGTACTTCTTCTCGCCAGTACCAAACTTTAAAATTAAAGGAGCTTGACGACTTGAATTTGCCAAAAGAAGAACATCAAAAAGCTTTTAACAAAATTACTGAACCGGAATGTTTGTGTGTTGGTTTGGGAATTTCTACTATCGAATCTAAAAATATAGAAGTTAAACTAACAGATAAAGTTACAGTTTGTCCTGGTCCTAATTTGGCTTATTTTTCAAAAATATCGACTTTAAAAGAGATGGTTGACCATATTTATGGACGTATTAATTTGTTGGATAATGATTATCGTCCGCACATGTTTTTAAAGGAGTTACATATGTATCTCGATATTTTTAAAGAGAGATTGGAGAGTTTCCTTGAAAATTTGGATGATACAAAAGAGAAAAAGCAATTAATTAGATTTCAAAAAAATATTTTTGATGGAGTAAACTATTACAAAGAGCTTTTTGCAGAGAAGAAAAAAGATATTATTGATGAGTTGGATAGAATGTTGAATAAATATCCGATGATTAATACTGAGTTGTAGAGGAGGATAGTAATAGTTCCGAGTTTGGAAGTTAAACTTAAATAATATTTGAAACCTTCAGGGGATAAACCTTGAAGGTTTTTTTATTGTAATTTTTTTGTGTTTTTTAAAACACTCTCTCAACCATAGATATACTATTAAGTAAGCAATGTGCAATTATTAAAGGCCATAAATTACGCCCGAATTTGAAATATGCTATTCCCATGATTAATGCAATTATACCAGTAGTTATCGATCTTTCTGAAAAATCATTTGAG
The DNA here is from genome assembly GCA_030632865.1 of Bacteroidota bacterium. Lineage (GTDB taxonomy): Bacteria > Bacteroidota > Bacteroidia > Bacteroidales > Prolixibacteraceae > Draconibacterium. Next base: position 4,377 of record DAOVTY010000101.1, on the reverse strand, counting down.
TGTCTAAATCCGAAAATTACTGCTTGTAATACTACTGCAATGATTGTGGCAAACGAGGTCTTGGAAAACAGACGTTCAAACCAATTCATTAAGAATCCTCTATCTAATATTTCTTCAAGGAAAGATTCGATTAAAACCATTGGCATAATGGATAATAAAAGCACCCAATTTCCTTTAAGGTCTCCAAATTTAGAAGAGGCATTTTCAGATGAAGTATCGGGTGCAATTGAAAATGGCAAAATATCCTTGACAATCTCAAAGGCAATTATAGAAACAATTACAGCAGCAAGTATTATTATTGAAACTCCTAATGTTTTACCTAAACTTTTAGGTTTTCGTAAACCTAATTCTTTCCAGGTCACTTTTCGAACTTTCATTCTCCATATTGCTACAGCTAAGGTTGTAAATGACCAAAAAAGTCCATTGGCAATAAATCCGAATTGGGAAATGTAAATTTCTCCTACCAGAAACATAACAGATATATATATAGCCAAGTCAATTAAAAAGCCTTTATCGTTGGTGCCCTCCAGTATTTCATTTTTTGATTTTATATTCTTTATCATAGCTATTGTTCGAATTTAATTTTTTGTATCACCTATATAAATGCCTTTATTTTTACACTTCGTTAGCATTTGTATTCTTTTTTCCAACAATTGAATAAACCATCGGAATTTTGTTTCCTAATTTCTGTATTCGATATTTTTTGGGCTCAAATTCTATCGTTCCACTAAAACAATCGTAAGGTGAATAATCATATTCAATAAGTGAATTAACTTCAATACCATTTCCTATAAGACTATTTACAACTTCTCCAATTCCGTGATTCCAAGTTATACATTCTTGATTTATTTCGGCTTTTTTATCAGCATATGTTCCATTTTCTGTTTCTATAATTGCTTCTGAATTAAAATATTTATATTTAATTTCTTTGAAGTCATCATCAAACATCCAAACTACAGGATGAAATTCTACAAAAACAAATTTTCCATTTGGTTTCAAATATTTAGAAACAATTTTTGCCCATTTATCAATATCAGGTAACCACCCAATTGTCCCATAACTTGTAAATACAATATCGAATTGTTGATTTAGATGATTTGATAAATCATAAATATCACAACATATAAACGTGGCTTCAATATTTGCTTTTTCCGAAAGCTTATTCGCACTTTCAATTGCTTTGTCAGATAAATCAATTCCTGTTACATTCGCTCCCAATCTACCTAGCGATATTGTGTCTTGTCCAAAATGGCATTGTAAATGCAAAATATTTTTACCTTTAATATCACCAAGTAGTTTCAATTCAATTTCATTGAGTGAAGATTTTCCATTCAAAAAACCGTCAACATCATAAAAATCAGATAGTAGATGTGAAGCAGTTCTTTTGTTCCAAGATTGTTTATTTATTTCTATATAATTCTTTTCTGATTTCACTTTTTTGAGATTTGTTTTGTACCGGTTTATTTATGTATAGTGCCAGATTAAAAGTACAAAAACTTTCAACTTACTATTCTGTTTACTTATATATAAACTTCAATATAACTGCTAATAGCTCAATTATTTATATCCATTATTATGCACTGGCATTTTTCTTAAAGCTTTAACTAATCCTCTTTCATCCATACTGGAGTTGTATCTGAATTATGAATTTTACCAATTATATCCTTATATATTTCGGGTCTTCTTGCATTCGTATATCGCCACCCTCCCGAAAGTTTTATTTTATCTTTAGTAATCTTCGAGATAGTTATATCGTCGTCAAAGGATTTTATTTCAGATAAAACTTCACCATAAGGGTCAATTATCATTGAATTTCCATTTTTTAAATGTTCGCCATCAAAACCTATAGGATTAGTAAATGCATAATAAATACCGTTATCATATGCTCTTGCAGGTAACCATCTCATAAGCCAACGCTTGCCTTTAGGACCGTCAAACTCCAATCGTAGAGGAACTGGATCTGTTTCTCGATTTTGCCATAATTTATCATCTACATAACCCCTTCCTGGCATTGCCGATGGTGTACAGCCTGTTACGTGTGGTGCAAAAATCAATTCTGCTCCTAAAAGGTTAGTAGCTCTCACATTTTCAATTACATTATTATCATAACAAATCAGTATTCCGCATTTCCATCCAAGTAGGTCGAATACACAATATTCATTCCCTGCTGACATATATTTACTTATGAATGGGTGTATTTTTCGGTACTTGGCAATAACTCCATCTTTTGTTACGCATATATAAGTATTGTAGATTTTATCATCTTCTTTTTCCACTAAACCTGCTAAAATTGGCATATCAAATTCTTGAGAAATATTTATTAATTCCTGCGTGCTTTTTCCATTTGGTACTTCTTCTGCCAAGTCAGTTATTTCTTCTAAATTTAAATCCTTAGTAAAAGTATACGCAGTAATTGACATTTCGTGAAAGCTTATCAAATCCGCTCCTTTAGATTTTGCCTTTTTTGTAAGGTTTCTGATAATCGATAGATTATAGGTTTTATCCCCGTCTTTTGGTTCAAATTGAGCAACTGCTAAATCCATATTTAAATTCTCCATATTTGTCTTTGTTTTTTGTTTTAACATAGCTGTTGATGTAATTAGAGTACTAGGGACATCGAGCCGTAGCCCGAATAACCGCTTAAAACCGTGTTATCTAAGATACTTAGTTAGCAGTTGTTATTTCTTTATAAATTTGGATGTATAATACCATTTGTCTTTTTTATTTTTTAAAAGAATAATAAATGACCCCTTTTCAGCAAAATCTAATTTAATTTGAGATTGGCTTTTTAATTTTCCATTTTGAAGTAATCTTCCCTGTATGTCTGCAATAATGTATTCATAGGTGCTATTCCCTATATTAAATGGCAAGTCAAGCTTTAAAATATCCTTTACTGGATTTTAACAAAAAGCATAGTAAACCAAAAAGTAAAAAATAATGTTGTCAGTATATACTTCATATTTCTGTTTAATAAATGCATAACGGCAGTCTATCTAATAACTAAAATTATCTGCCAGACATTTCAATATTTGTTTAAAAACATAAACTATAGCTTGAATAAATTATCCTTAAAAAAGACTTTTTTGACAGTCTAACGGTTAGTACATGGTGCGGAGCGGATTTCGGTGAGTGTCAGTGTTCGGTATGACCTGACTGCGATACGAGAATCCGCAGTTACTAACCGCACCAACCCTGCTTTGAAATATGTACTTTGCTATGCCGTTTTTTTTTTTTATTATTGATTATTTTTCTGATTTTTTCTGCATATTTTATTGTCGTTGCGAGTTTCATGTCCAGCCCAAATGCTTGAGATTAAACATCAACCATTATTTTATTAATGTAATTTGCTGAAGACTTTTTTTAATGTAAAATAGAATGTCAATTGTTTCAGTTTTATAATTTTCTAAATCAGAAATCTGATTTGTCTTTTCTCCAAGTGGATGCCATTCTATTAAAAGTAGTTTTACTTTTTTAAACATGTTGCTCATCCATTTTGAAATTAATTTTTATTCTAAATCAATTATTATCATTAAATTTTCTTTCACTGGTTCAATCAAGTTTTTTGGTAAATCTCCAACTTTTTTCAGCAATCGTTTATTATCAATTGCTCTAACTTGGTCAATTATTACATCACAGTTTTGATGTAAATTTGCTTCTCCTTTTTTTATGTGAACTCGCAAGATTTCCGAGCCTTTTATAACATTTGTCGTTATTGGACAAACTATTGTCGAAGGATGTGGTATTTGATTTAGGAGATTTGTTTGGATAATAAGTACTGGTCTAGTTTTTCCAGGTTCTGTTCCAATTTGTGGATTTAAATCGGCAATCCAGATTTCATATTGTTTAATCGACATAATCAATCTCCTCAAAATCTTTTAATACATCCATTGAATCTGCTTTAACTAAATCTGATTCCTTTTTTAGTTTTTTTTCTATAATCGCACGTTTTTGAATCCGATTGTAGTAATCAATTGCATCGTTAATATACCTGTTTCTCGGTTTTTTAATTTTTGAAAGAATTTTTTCGGTTTCTCCAAAAATCAAATCGTCAATTTTTAATGATACTGTTTTCATAATTCACTCTTTTAATATTACAAAAGTATATCATTTTAGTATATCAAACAAGTGTTTCTATTCTTTGTTTTTAACATGCGGCATAACGGCAGTCTGTCTAACAACTAAAATTAACTGCCTGACATTTCAATATTTGTTTAAAAACATAAACTACAGCCTGAATAATTCATCCTTAAAAAAGACTTCTTTGACAGTCTAACGGTTAGTACATGGTGCGGAGCGGATTTCGGTGAGTGTCAGTGTTCGGTATGACCTGACTGCGATACGAGAATCCGCAGTTACTAACCGCACCAACCCTGCTTT
>DAOVTY010000313.1 GCA_030632865.1 Bacteroidota bacterium | reverse complement strand
GCCATTCCTCGCCCTTTAAAAGCACTGTGGTATTCGCCAGCAAATATATTGCGCGATAGTCCACGAGTCTTAATTTCTATTTTCCGTACCTTTTTTAGTAATTCTGTTGTCTCCATGAAAAGAGTTTCGGTTATTAGTTCCGAGTACAAAGTTTAACCTGCAACTTGTATCTTGCAACCTGTAATTAGTTTACGGTACTTCAATAGTGTTCAAAATATCTGTAATTATTTCTTCCGAGGTGATGTTGTTTGCTTCGGCTTCGTAACTCAATCCGATTCGGTGGCGCAGTACATCGGCGCAAACGGCTCGCACATCTTCCGGAATTACATAACCCCGACGCTTAATAAATGCGTAAGCTTTAGAAGCTTGTGCCAGACTGATCCCTGCCCTTGGAGATGCTCCGTACGAAATCATTTCTGCATATTTCTCCAAATTATAATCAGCGGGCTCGCGTGTTGCAAAGACAATGTCGATAATATATTTCTGAATTTTTTCGTCTATGTAAACATCTTTTACCACATCCCGTGCTTTAAGAATATCTTCTTTTTTTAAGATTGTATTTGTTTCAGGAAAACTTTTTAAAAGATTTAGGTTGATAATTTGTTTCTCCTCCTCTTTTGTTGGATAGTTAATTATAACTTTCATCATAAAACGATCGACCTGCGCTTCTGGCAGTGGATAAGTTCCTTCCTGCTCTATTGGATTTTGTGTTGCCATTACCAAAAAAGGTGCGTCTAATTTAAAAGTGGTGTCGCCAATTGTGACCTGACGTTCTTGCATTGCCTCTAACAGTGCCGATTGAACTTTTGCAGGTGCACGGTTTATCTCGTCAGCTAAAATAAAGTTGGCGAAAATCGGTCCTTTTTTAATGGTAAACTCTTCGCGTTTCTGACTGTATATCATTGTTCCAATCAAATCTGCCGGAAGCAAATCGGGTGTAAACTGAATACGCGAATATTGTGCGCTAATTGTTTGTGCCAGCGATTTAATTGCTAACGTTTTTGCCAATCCCGGAACTCCTTCCAAAAGAATATGTCCGTTGGAAAGTAATCCAATTAACAGACTCTCAACCAAATGTTTTTGCCCAATAATTACTTTGCCCATCTCCATGGTTACCATATCAACAAACGAACTCTCTCTCTGAATCCTTTCGTTTAACTCTTTAATATCAACTGCCTGTTCCATATTTTTATATTTCTAATAATCGTTTTATGCTATTTCTTTTTTTCTTTATTCACAACTTATTACTCACTACTTTCTACTTTTTACTTTCTACTTTTTTTTGACCGTGCGAATTTAAAAGTTTGCAAAGATAAAAAGCCATTTATACTGTTAAAATTTATTAAGTATAAAAGGAGTTAATATGAAAATATTTTATGCTTATTTTATATTTATGCGACGTTTCAATTATTCCAATTAATTTTTGAAAATATACTCCCTTTTCAGCATGGTAATATTTGGATTATAATTATTGTAGTTTATTTCAATTTTGGCTTTAAATAGGGTATTTCAGAGTTAGTTAATTAAGTTTGAATTGAATAATTTAATAGTGAGTGATTTTATAATCTATAAATACATTTTAAATAATGTTGATTGCTTCATAAGTATTAACGATGAAACTTTTATGAATTTTTATTGTTAGATTGCTGATAGTTTATTAGAACTAATTTGAAAAAAATATACAAACAGTTTATGAAAAAAATCAACACTTTACTTTTAATTATATTATTACCAATTTATCTGTTTGCTCAAAAAAGCGACACAGTTTCTACCTCAGCAATAACCAGTGATTCTCATTTGAGTGCCGTATCGGATACAATTGTAGATTTCGACATATTTGCAAACGATGAACCACTTAATATTACACTTAAATACGACATTACTTCGTTTATTAGGAACAAGAAAAAGGGTGAATATTTAGATGCGATTATGCAAATTCATTTCTCTGATAATTTGACAAAAACGAAAAATATTAGGATAAAGGCAAGAGGTAATTTCAGACGAGGGCATTGTATGTTCCCTCCAATTCACCTTAATTTTTCTACACATCCAATTCAAAACAAAGTATTAAAAGGAACAAAGAAATTAAAACTCGTTACACACTGTTCTACCTTGAAAGAGTACAAAAATTATATTTTGAAAGAATACTTAGCATATAAAATGTATAATGTATTGTCTGACAATAGTTTTAGAGTTAAGTTGCTGCATATTACATACATTGATACTGGTAAAAAGAAGAAGTTTTATCAGCAATATGGGTTTTTAATTGAACCAATTGATTTGGTAGCTAAGCGAAATAGTTCGATAGAAGTTGATCCTACTTTTATCAAAAAAGAGAATGTTTTTGAGGTAGATGCTGATGGTGTTGCACTTTTTCAGTACATGATTGGTAATACCGATTGGCGAATTAAGGGTGGACATAATATGAAATTTACTAAATCGCTAACCAAAGTTACGAATCAAGTGATGCCTGTTCCGTACGATTTCGATTTCTCGGGTTTTGTGGGAACACGCTATTCTTACCCACAGGAATGGACAAGTATAGATGATGTAAAAGATAGAGAGTATCTGGGATATTGCAGGGAAAACGACTTAGATTATTTAGCAAATATTAAAAAGTTTGAAGATAGCAAGGAAGAAATTTTAAATACAATTGCAGAATTTAATTACATGTCGGAGCGAGACAGAGAGTCTGCTATTGATTTTATTAACGGTTTCTTTAAGGAAATTAAAGATACTGAAGATTTCCTTTATACTTTGAAAATTGAATGTCGATCGCGTGCCGACTTTTGATTTCTGTTATTAAGATTAATTATTTCTCTTGTTTTTGAACTTGAAAAATCAAGAAGATGGTTTAAAAACTGTTTTTACAATCGAATTACATAACAACTAATTATCGCGGTTGGCAAATGCAGCCAAACGCAATTTCGATGATGTGAGTGGGTCT
>DAOVTY010000010.1 GCA_030632865.1 Bacteroidota bacterium | reverse complement strand
TCAAGAACAACATGAAAATTATTTTCCAAAGCCATCATTGCCGGAGCAAAATGCACAAAATTAGGTGTAACTATCGAAACAAAATCCATTCGCACACCCTCCGGAAGTTTAGCTTCATTTTCAAACATCTCCTGATAAGTTGAATACACTCTCTCTTCGGGCAAAAAATATAGCTTACCCGACTCTTTAGAGATTTCAGGATCGACACTGAAACAGCCACAAACTAATTCTATCTGATTATCCATAAAAGCTGCAAGGCGATGAATTGCACCTATAAATGCATCGGTTCCACCACCAACCATTCCCATCCGAAGTTTTCTGTTCATTCTATTACAATTTAGTAGATTTATAAATTATGGTTAAAATTAGCAACTCTTTTTAAATGAAGCAAAATCTACATCAATATAGTTTAATAGTATTTTGAAGGTTAGCGATATATAAGAATGAGTTTTAATTACAATTGACTATTTTAGCCTATTGCAAAAAAATAATTTTTAACCAATAGACCATGAAAAGAAGAAATTTCATAAAAAACAGTGCAGCTAGTGGAGTTGCATTAACAGGTTTGACTGGATTTTTTGGAGCTGCTGCTTCAGAATCAAAAGTTTCTAATTCAGCAAAATTTAATTTGAAATATGCGCCAAACCTGGGAATGTTCAGAGAACATGCAGGAAAAGACCCAATAGACAATATTAAATTTATGGCCGATCAGGGTTTCAGAGCAATATTCGATAATGGGTTGATGAATAAACCACCGCAACTTCAAGAAAAAATTGCAAACGAATTGGCAAGACAAGGAATGGATTTGGGTCCGTTTGTTTTATATGCCGACTTTAAGGTTAAATCGTTTGTAACTCAGGATGACGAAATTAAGGAGATGCTGAGAAGTAAAATGAAAGAAGGTTTGGAAGTTCAAAAGCGAACGGGCGTAAAAACGGCCTTAGTTGTTCCGGGTAGATATGACGATAAACTTGCGTGGGATTATCAAACTTCTAATGTTATTGAAAATATGCGCATGTGTTGTGATATTGTTGGAGAATCAGGATTAAAACTTGTAATGGAGCCTTTGAATGCACACACTGATCATCCGGGACTGTTTTTAACTAAAATGCCACAGGCTAAAATGATTTGCGTTGCAGTAAATCACCCCAGCTGTAAAATTGTTAACGACATGTACCATCAGCAAATTACAGAAGGAAATATTATTCCGAATATTGATATGTGCTGGGATTATATTGGGGCATTCCATATTGGAGATAACCCAGGAAGAAAAGAACCAACCACTGGCGAAATTAATTACAAAAATATTTTTAAACACATTTACCATAAAGGTTACGAAGGTGTTTTATGTGCTGAACATGGAAAAAGCATTTCGGGAAAAGAGGGCGAAGTAGCATTGATAAAAGCTTATCGCGAAGTAGATTCGTTTGAGATTTAAAATAGAAAGAATAGAATTTTTAGTCTTCTTCTATTAAAAGCGGCTTTACTTCGAATTATAAAAATATATATTTTCATAATTAAATAAAAGGGTGGCAAATGCCACCCTTTTTATTTTATTCCAGTGTTATGGGGTAATTTTTCACAGGAGGTCGGAAAAGTTAGATTGTAGATAAAGCTATCTGGTATCTATCTATTCCGAAATATCTTAAAACTGTAGTATCTATCTTTAGCGCAAAAGTGCTGGATTTTATCTCAAGTTAGGATTCAAATCGTAAAAAGATAAACCAAATCGTAAATTTCTTGTTACTTATTCATAAATTAGTAACGAATTTTAAATTATTAGAATTTCGTAAAAAATGATTTTAAATTTATGATAAAAGATATCTCTCTGCTTTCCCCAATATTTGTAACTCTATTTTGGAGTATTATCTTCTTAATTCAGATTGGCAAAACCGATAAGTCTAAAATAAACCTTGGCATACTTATGTTAATGGCGTTGATACTTTATATATCGCATGCTATTTTTTTTAATAATTTATTTAAATTTTATTCATACATAGAGTGCTTTTACATTTTATCGATGCTCTCGTTATATCCATTGTACTACCTTTACTTGTTATCGCTATCAACAAAAAAATTAGTTTTCAAAAAATTAGTTCATTTTATTCCAGCAGTAATTTTTAGTGTTGCTATATTTATTGCTACAGTAATTTTAACCCCCGAAGAGCGTATAATATATATAAATGAAATTCTTATTAATAAGAGTTTCATGCAAACTAATCTACCTTTTTTAGTCAGAATTAAAGGATTTATATTTCTTGCCAGCCGTATTATATTTATAATTCAAATAGGTTACTATTTAATTAAAGGAGTATCGGTGGCAAATACACACAATCGTCAAATTGTTAATTACTATTCTAACACAGAAAGAAAAACACTAGGATGGGTAAAGATTATAAACATCATCTTTTTATTTACTTCGTTGGGAAGTATTGCTTTTGTATTTATAGGAAGAGGTTTTTTCACACACAACGAAGCTCTTTTACTTATTCCATCCGGACTATATACAATGTTCCTTTTCATAATTGGATTTAATGGTAATAGGCAAATTCGATTAAATGTAGAGTTTAAAGATGATGATTTAGCATCAAATTTAAATGAGTTTAAAAATGGGCAGAGTAAAAATTTAAAAAAGCAATTGATTCAGCTTTTCGATATAAATAAAATATATATAAACTCTGATTTAAGAATTACATCCATTTCTGAAACTCTAAAAACGAACAGAACCTACATTTCTAAATTAATAAACGAAGAGTTTAAAATGAATTTTAACGAGTTTGTTAACGAATACAGAATTAAGGAAGCCAAAAAACTTTTATTAGACAAAAACAATAATTTATACACCATTGAGCATATTGCCGAGATATCAGGTTTTGGCTCCGTAAATTCCTTCACCCGCGTATTTAAATCAATTGTTGGAATGCCTCCCGGGAAATTCAAAGATCAAACTAACGATCTTCAATAATCTAAAAAGAATTTTATTCCAATTTATAAATCTCCTATTTTTTAAAACTTACGAGAATAGTTAAATCCATTGGAAACATTCCAGATTCTTTTCCATAAATTGAAAGTCCACCACGGTTGTGAGCAGATTCGGCAACATGCAAACGAATAACAATTTTACCGGTTTCCAAGGCCGAGGTTTTTGAAGTTTCGTCTAATCTAGCTTTTACAAGATAACCATAAGAGCCAGCTTCGTCGAGCAGCCATTTTTTACTTCGGTCGCTATCGCCCCATTCCCAACCTGGTTTCTGATTCATCCATGAAAGAATTCCACGATGATCGGCGGGATCATCGGCTAATTCTACTTCTACAATTTTATTATCGTTGGCCGTTATTTTTACCAACGAAGCGTGCAACTTTTGATCTGTTTGTGGATAGCTATTTTTACCGTATCCGTTATCAGTGCCTTTTTCCGAAACAATGGTCATTCCAATACGTTCGGCATCGCCATCTTCCAAATATTTCGACTGCGGAAAACGTGATGCAAGTTCGGCACGAAACTCAATACTTTCAATATCATCAGCTTTTAAATTTTTGGGAAGTGCAAATTGGTATTCAAAAAAACCAGAACCCATTCCCCATATTTTAGCTCCATTTTGAGGTGTTAAATATTTAATATTCCAGTAAGCATCGGTAAAATCTGACGGCGACTGTGTTACCGTAATATTTTCAGAAATAATTTTAGTTGCAACTTTAAACGGAACAAAATTTCGTTGCAAAACATTACCACTATTATCTTCCAAAGTTGTAGCAAAAATCATTACCATATTTTCATTTGGGACGGTAAATTCGACAGGTTCTAACTCTGTAAAACTAAATGGTTTTGCCTCGGTATCAATTTCTCCGGTATCATGTTCTACTCTGTCTCCCAATTCATTCCAACCATAAACTGAATATTTCAGTTTCAATTTTTGTGGGATTTCAATTGTTACTGCACTTATTCCAACCGGGATTTCAATTTTGGAGCCACCTTCAAACTCCTGATAAAAATCTTTTCCGGCAACAACGTACAAATCAGAATGAAAGTCTTTCATAGTCATTCCCTCGCAAAGTTCATCGAGACCGAATATTTTGTTTGAACGGTCAAAACGATAGTAACCATTCCACTCGTTAATTACATCATGAAATTCGGTGAAAAGGAAACCTGCAATTTGCGGTCTTTTTCGAAATTCATTCATCATAATATGATATTCCCAGGTAATATCAATGTCGCCGGTACTTCCTGCATATCCCCAAACTGCACCACATTCAGAATTGAACATTGGTTGATTGCCTTGCACATTTCCACCAATATAATTGTGGTCAGAACCCGGAAAGGTATTCTCGATAATCTCGTCGAGAAATCCAGACCAGTGACGCGCCGGAGAATAACGATGCCAGGTATTTATATCGGTAATTACATGATCCCAATTGCATGGCGAATTATCTTCAACCAAACGTGTTGGGTCGTAAGCTTTAGTTTTATGATACCACTCGCGCACCCAATCTTGCGTTTCAACGGTATAATTTCGTTTATTAGAAACTGAATCTTGGCTAAACAGACCCCATGTTTCGTTAAAAAGAACCCACGAAAAAATTGAAGGCGAATTATAATCCCGCGCAATTTCCTCTTTGGCTACTTGTTCCCAATTTGCTTTGGCAACAGAATCTGGTTCGCCCCAAAAATTAGGAACATCTTCTTGAATAAGCAAACCCAGTTTATCTGCCCAATACAATTTACGTGGAATTTCAGCTTTTATATGTATTCGCAATCCATTCAATCCTAAATCTTTTGCACGCTGAATCTCTTCTTTCATAAATTTATCAGACGGGAAAGTGTAAAATCCCTCGGGATGATAACTTTGGTCGAGTGCAAGTTTCATGTAAAGCGGCTTGTTATTTAAAGCCACGTATTTAAACTTTTTCCCGGGAATTTCTATTGCCGAAATTTTTCGCATTCCAAAATAAGTAGAAACTTCATCATTACAATTTTCTCCTGAAACGGTTGCTTTTACCTCGTATAAAAAAGGATTATCCAAATCCCATAATTTCATATTCTCGATTGGAATAGTAAATTCTGCCTTAGAAGTATTTGGTTGAAATTCGCCTTTAAAATCTAATTCTGACCCAAAAATAGTAAACTCCAATTTATTTTTAGTCTCTTTTACGAGTTGTACTTTTACAGAAACTTCCTCTTTATCAATATCGGGAGTAAAGTGAATAAGTGAAATATGATTTTCGGAACGTGCCTCCAAATAAACTGTTTGCCAAATTCCTTTTGCGTTTCCGTAGTACTGTTTTCCAGACGGACGATTACGTAACTCCTCGTCTTCTACACGAACAACTATTTTGTTTTCGCCAACTAATAAATATTCTGAAATATTAAAATCGAATGGAGTATAACCGCCAGAATGAGTCTCCATTTCTTTCCCATTTATCCAAACTGTAGTATTAAAATCGCTGGCACAAAAATTTAAAAATGTCTCTTTCCCAGTCCACTGTTTTGGCTTATTAATTTCGAATGTACGATAATACCAACCAACATTTACATCGGGCAATTCTACCCCGCTTGAAGGACTTGCCCATGAAAATGGAACCAATATTTTTTGGTCGAAAAACTCTGCTTCATTCTCCCAATTTTCGGCTAATCCGATGTTTGCAGAGTCGGATTTAAATTGCCAATAACCATTTAAATTTTGCCACACCTGGCGTTCGAAATTTGGACGTGGATGCTCCGACAGAGGAATATCGCTATTGAATGTGCAGGAAAATAAGATTGCTATAAATACGATTAAAAGAAGTTTAGTTTTCATTATGATTATGCTTATAGTAAATGCTAATTATGTAAAAATAGCAAATTGCTTTAATTTGGGGAACAGATTGAGAAAAGAATTAAACAACAAATCTCTACGAAAGAGACACAAAATACTACAGATAGAACACTAGAGTATTTTTATTTTTTCGCGAACGCAAACAAAAAATTCAATACCACCTCTAAGGTTATTTCTTGTTGATATTTTTCCTTTGTGAAGTAAAATGGCATTTTAAACTATTAAATAATAGTTGGTTACTTCACTAATAATTAGCTATATAGTAAGGAATATTGCAATTATAAAAATTTTAAAAAACAATTAGTATCGTTGATACTAGCTTTATTATTGTTTTCTGTTTTCAGATTATTTTTTAAAATTTTAACTGACAGTTTAAAAACAGGTCAATTCTGTTCGATCGGGTTTCATCATCAGGCGACCAGTTTCTGAAATTTGGAGCCAGTTTCACACCTTCTATTGGCGAATATTCGATACCTGCAATAATATATTGTCCGTTTGCATCTAATTGCCAAGGGTTATTTTCGCCATCTAAAACCGAAGAATTTAGCTTATCATACCGGGCAAAAATTTTAATTTTATCAGATGGTTTAAATGATGAGAAAAAGGAGATACCATAAGTGTTTTTGTCTTCGATCATTCTAAAATTATACTGATAATTATATTCGGCAGCAACAACAAGTTTTTTGTTTGTGTATGCTAAAAATGTTGCCAACGATTGCTGTTTGGTCTCATTTCCCATCACATCAACAAAAACCCGTGCAGTTATTCTTTTTATGGGTTTAATTGTGGTGCCAATTGCGTAACGCAACACCGAATCCGCCTCAACTCTTTTGTATCCCTCGCCATTGGTTATTGCAAAATCGGCACTAATAAAATCGGCAATTTTATAGTCTATTTTTACTCCTAAATCAGCACTAGCATTAAAACCATAAGCATCTTGAAACGATTTTAATATATATCGGTATCCCCATATTTTTTCCGACACTTTAAACTGGGTTGTTGAGATCATTCCAAACGATGCCGAAAGTTTACTCTTTTTATATGTGAAATAGGCATTCTTAAGAAAAGCTACTGCCTGAAATTTACCGACACCCGGATTTCCAACATCTAAAACCAGTTTCGCGTACCAGTTTTTATTGAAATTATATTCGTATCCCAAATAAGCACGTCTGATTTGAAATTGCGAAAATGTTTCATTGTCTGTAAATGTTGTGTGAAAGTTAGAGAAAATTAATGCCAATGGTTTTCCGTTTGGTTCAAAAGTAGTTGTAGATTCCTGACTAAAACCGGATGTTAGATTAATTGATAAAATAGAAAAAAATAGAACTAATTTCTTCATCTTATTATAATTAAAAATTGATTTTTTTGTTTTTTTCAAAGTCAAAAGTAGGTGAATAGGATTGCACCTAAATTACAAAACGATTAAATTATTAGTTTACAATTATTGTATAAAATTAAAAATGAGTGTTTTATGATTAGAACATTTCGTACAATAAAAAAACCGGGCAATTTACCCGGCGTTTCAAAATTTATAGATTAATTTTATATTGTCTGATTTGTAAAATTAATAAAGTCTCGTTGCGATTTAACCAGATTAACTGTGTGTAACAACAAGCTTTCTACCTCAGAATTTATCTTGAAAAATAGCTGCGAGTTACGTGTATTCACTAGTTTGTTTTTAATCCGTTTAATCTGGTTTTTCTCATTCTTGCGTAATACTTCAAAAATCTTATCTCTCTCAATTATAAGATTATCCAGCTCTTCAAATTTCTCCTCTTTAACTGTATTAAGTACATAATTATAGAAATTATCAATTAATCCAGCCAAGTCAGTTAACTCTATATTTTGCTCTTCGGTAAATGGTTTATGGTTGTTTTCTATATGATTAATCATTGGGCTTAGCATAAAATGTACAGCATGTGCCATTTCGCGCTTTTGCTCCATCATCTGAACATAAAAGTGGCTATTATCAATAGAACTTTCATTAATTTTCTGAACAATCGAGAACACTTTATCTTTATTCTTTTTTGCTTTTTTAGAGAATGTTTCACAAGAGTCCTCAACTAATTTAAGACTATTTCGATCTTCCTTCAAAAAACTCTCTATACCCATTGAAACAATTTGATTAGTAGAAACGATTGCTTTTACTAACTGTTTTGAACTTTTTGCAATTATTTCAATAAAGGCATCTTCCTCCTCAACAGTATCCTCATCTTCGACTGATTTTTGTGATGCTCGTTTTTTCAGAACTAAATGTGTTCTAAACACCATAAATAGTGCAACAGCAACAAATACGAATATCATATATTTACCGCTCACCGAAATTATTAAAGCAACAATACCGGCAACTGTAAATGCTATTATGGCTGTTAAAAACCATCCGCCAATTACTGCAAACACCCCTGAAAACCTATAAACTGCACTTTCTCTATCCCATGCCCGGTCTGACAGCGAAGTACCCATTGCAACCATAAAAGTTACATAGGTTGTAGAGAGAGGAAGTTTTAACGATGTACCAATTGCAATTAAAATACTTGCAACAACAAGATTTACCGATGCACGAACTTTGTCGAAAGTAGGCGCATCAATATCATCATCACCGAAATAGTTTGTCGGCTCGAAACGCGATTGAATACCATTTGCAATAGTATCTGGTAAAATACTATTGAGTTTTTTATTAAATTTTGTAGTTCCTCTCACAATAACCCGAGCCGCATACGAAGAGCCAAATCTCTCAGAACCTTCGTTTTGTCGCGACAAATCGAGTGAAGTTGCAATAACACTTTTTGCCTTTTTCGACATAATAAGTGTTATTATCATTATTAAGCCTGCAATTAATAACATGTAAGTTGGTGTTCCAACTTTCCCCGCCAATGTTTCCATCGAGAACGAATCGGCTCCAATACCACCGGAAGCTGCCCATGCCTTAAAAGACTCATAACCTGCCAAAGGAACACCAATAAAATTTACAAGGTCATTACCGGCAAAAGCCATTGCAAGGGCAAAAGTTCCGGCCAAAACAACAACCTTTAATATTTTTATATTGAATACCCACTTTAAGAGTTGTATAAAAGTTACCCAAAAAAGGAAACTGTACATTAAAACCAATCCCGTGTTATGATTAAACCACTCTTGCAGTATTTCGCCACTACCCATTTCAATATTTGCAAATGCCGAACCTTTCATTCCTTTAATTAATATGAAATAGGTAATTGCAGTAATTGCCAAACCTCCAAAAATAGCCCCAAAATATTTCATTGGTCCACGGTAATTAAAAGAAAAAATCAAACGTGTAATATATTGAACAATTGCCCCAACGGTAAAAGCAATAAACACCGAGAGCAGTATTCCCGTTATAATTGCCAGAGCTTTGTCAGAATTAATATAATGATACAATTCCATAACTACAGAACCACCGGCAGCTTTAATTTTTACCACCGAAACAGCAACCGCTGCACCAAGCAATTCAAAAACGATAGAAACAGTTGTAGATGTTGGCATTCCGAAGGTATTAAACATATCCAGCAGAATAACATCCGTTATCATCACTGCCATAAAAATTATCATAATCTCGGAGAAATAGAACATCTCGGGATGAAATATTCCTTTACGCGCAACCTCCATCATTCCAGTCGAAAAGGTAGCACCAATAAGTACTCCCAAACTGGCCATTAAAAAAATAACCCACTTTGGGGCAGCTTTCGAACCAATTGCAGAATTAAGAAAATTAACTGCATCGTTACTAACTCCAACAATCAAATCTGATATCGCTAATGCGAATAGTACAACAACAAGAATCAGGTAAAAATTTTCCATTATTTAACCATTAATTATAGTCTGCAAATTAAAAACTTAAATGCTAATATAATATTAAAAAAAGATTAACTAACTATGAAATTACTGTTAATCTATAAGTAAAATAATTTTTTTATTTTTACGAAAAATATCTACTAGAATGAAAATTTATTCGTCTGTCTTTTTATCAGTAACAGTGTCGGTTATTTTAACCGTTATATCGCTTTCCTTCATGCTAGCTGCTCCGGAATACGGTGGCTTTGTATTTTATATTTTTTCGACTTTCCTGTTTTTTTTGGCAGCCTATTTTTCAATTTTATTTATAATAAAAAAATATATTATGGACAGAATACGGCCTGTTTATAACACTATTAGAGACTTACCTCTAAGTGGTAAAAAGATGGATGAGAAGTCGTTAGATTCAAACAGCTTGCTACATAATGTTAAATGCGAAGTTGAAGAATGGGCTAAAACTCAGATGACTGAAATTGAACGTTTAAAAGAACTGGAACGCTACCGTAAAGAGTTTGTTGGTAATGTATCTCATGAGCTAAAAACACCAATTTTTAATATTCAAGGTTATGTTTTAACTCTTTTGGAAGGTGGCATGGATGACCCAAAAATTAATCAACTTTACCTATCGCGAACAGAAAAAAGTATCGACAGAATGGTTTCTATAGTAGAAGATTTAGAATCTATTACAAAGCTTGAATCGGGAGAATTAAAGCTAAACTTAGCAACACTTAATATTGTAAAAATAGTTGAAGAGGTTATCGAAATGCATCAATATCAAGCTGCAGAAAGAAAAATTAAAGTTCAGATTATTAATAAACCCGATAAACCAATTTATATTAAAGCAGATAAAAAACGTATTCTAGAGGTAATTACAAATCTCACTATAAATGCAATTAAGTACGGAAAGAAAAAAGGACATGTAGATATCTCGTTTCATAATATGGAGGACAATATAATAGTAGAAATATCGGATGATGGACTTGGGATTGAAAAGAAAGATTTACCACGTATTTTCGAACGTTTTTTCCGTGCTGACAAATCCAGATCGCGAGAACAAGGAGGAACAGGACTTGGTCTCTCAATTGTTAAACATATCATTGAAGCTCATAATCAGTCTATTAATGTGCGTAGTGTGGTAGATAAAGGAACCACTTTCAACTTTACACTTGAAAAAGTAAAATAATAGCATAACTTTGTCAGCATTCTTATTAAAAGAATTCAAGTTATTTTAGATTAAATATTTTTATTATCATAAATTTTAGGTCATGAGTGAAGAGAAATTCAAAGTTTTATTAGTTGACGACGAATTGGATATTTTAGAATTTTTGAGTTATAATCTCGAAAAAGAAGGATACATTGTATATACTGCAAAAAATGGTATCGAGGCACTTAAGGTAGCTGAAAAGAGAACTCCACACCTAATTATTCTTGATGTAATGATGCCAGAAATGGATGGAATTGTAGCTTGCGAAGAGTTACGAAAAATGCCTTCGTTAAATAATACGTTAATTGCATTTCTAACAGCAAGAGGAGAAGATTATTCACAAATTGCAGGTTTCGAGGCTGGAGCTGATGATTATATTACAAAACCCGTCCGCCCAAAAGTTTTGGTAAGTCGTGTAAAAGCATTACTAAAACGCACTGGAGAAGCAATTGTAGCTCCAGTTATTGAAGATCCAAATACTGTACACGTAGGGAATCTATTAATTGATAAAGAGAGATATTTAATTAAAATAGACGAAAACGAAATGGTTCTTCCCAGGAAGGAGTTCGAATTACTTTCGTTACTAGTTTCTAAACCGGGCAAAGTATTTACACGCGAAGAGATTTATTCATCAGTTTGGGGCGAAAATGTGGTTGTTGGAGATAGAACAATCGATGTTCATATTCGTAAATTACGCGAAAAAATTGGCAATGAACACATTAAAACTTTAAAAGGAATTGGTTATAAATTTGTAGATCTTGTGGAATAAGGTCTCTGTTTTAAACAAAATATATTACCAAGTATAATACAGTAAACCCCAATAAATAACCTGCAGTTAACTGCTTTAGGTCGTGCTTTTTTAATACTAAGCGGGCAGTGCCTACTAGTCCCGAAATTAATATTACAACCAAAATTGCAAGAATAGGATTTACTCCGCTGCGGAACGACAGGGCAAAAATAGTTCCCGTTACACCGCCAACGGCCGCCATGTGATTGCTAATTTTCCATTTTAGCGATATTAATATTAGTGCAACCAAAACTAAAACCGACGCAACTAAAAATATTTTGAAAACAGGAAATGCCTTCATTTTTCCCAATAAAACAAACCCGAGATAATAAAAACCCGACGAGAAAAAAAGCGGTATTATCCGATCCTTACTTTTTTGCATCGAAAGATCGAAATTGGGATTAAGTGCTAATATTGCAACTAATAAAATGGGCAAAACTCCCGTAGAAAAAAAGACAACAAGCATCACAAATTGTTTGGCTTCCCAGGTTAGCAAAGAAAAATAGAAACCCGAATTAAACAATAAAAAAAATCCTAAGGTTGGAATTAATACAGGATGAAATATTATGGAAATAAATTTTGAGATTTTTTCTAGCATCATAAAAATATCAGAGTTCTTTTCTTAATCGTGCTACCGGAATTTCAAGTTGCTCGCGATATTTAGCAACAGTTCTGCGAGCAATATTGTACGATTTTTCTTTTAATATTTTTGCAAGTTTCTCGTCGGTTAAAGGCTTATATTTGTCCTCATTTTCAATGCACTCTTGCAATATTTTTTTTATTTCGCGAGTTGAAACTTCCTCTCCATTATCTTTTATTAGACCTTCAGAAAAGAAATATTTTAAAGAGTAAATACCAACATGTGTTTGAATATATTTACTATTCGATACTCTCGAAATAGTTGAAATATCCATATTAGTTCGCTCGGCAATATCTTTAAGTATCATTGGGCGCAATTTAGTTTCGTCGCCATCCTCGAAATACTCTTTTTGGTAATTAATAATTTCAGACATTGTTAGCAGCAGTGTAGTTTGCCTTTGCTGAATAGCATCGATAAACCATTTTGCCGAGTCTAATTTTTGCTTTACAAACAGTAGTGCATCTTTATTATTTTTCTTCTTTTGCTTTTGGTTTGCACTAAGCGATTGTAGCATTCCTAAATAGGTGTCGTTTATAATTAAGTTTGGCACATTTCGCTGATTAAGCGAAAGATTTAGATTGCCATCTAAATTATCAAGAATAAAATCGGGAACAATATGCTGATTCGATTTATTTAACGGATTACTATAAGAACTACCCGGTTTTGGATTGAGTTTTAAAATCTCATCAATCCCCACTTTTAATTCCTCTTCAGTAAGCTCTAATTTGATTAAAATTTTAGTGTAATGCTTTTTTGTAAACTCCGGGAAATAATCTGTTATAATATCTTTTGCCAATTTAAGATTATCGCTTTTCTTTCTATTTAATTGAATCAACAAACACTCACTTAAATCTCGTGCACCTACTCCGGGTGGTTCAAACTGCTGAATTTTAATTAGTATTTTAAGCAATCTTTCTTCCGGAATGTCAAGATTCATGTTAAAAGCCAAATCATCTGAAATACTCAATAAATCACGACGTAAATAACCATCATCGTCAATGTTACCAAGAATATATTCGGCCAACTGTTTTTCCTCATCAGACAAGGAGACCATTCTAAGTTGCTCCGACAGAAACTCATGAAATGTAGTTCCAACCGAAAACGGAACCTCTACATATTTATCATCTTTCGAATAATTATTTGTATTTAATTTATACGATGGAATATCCTCATCTTCGGCGTAGTAATCGTCAAAAGTAAATTCGTCATTATCAACATCCTTTTCAGCTTCATGTTCTTGCGAAATAGGTTCGTTATCTGGGATGTCAGGATTATCTGCCTCTAGTTCCAAAACCGGATTTTCTTCCAATTCTTTTTTAATACGTTGCTCAAGTTGTATCGTTGGAATTTCCAGAAGCTTTATCACCTGTATTTGTTGCGGCGAAAGTTTCTGAAGCAGTTTTTGTTGTAATGTTAGTTTTTGCTTCATTCCCCAAATATATAACTACGTAAATTTAGTATTTTTTTGGAAAGAGTGTTTATATTTATTCTAGAAATCAGCACTTTTAGGTGTTCGTGGAAATGCAATTACATCGCGAATATTTCCCATTCCAGTTACAAATAATATAAAACGCTCGAAACCAAGTCCGAATCCGCTGTGCTCTGCCGAACCAAATCTACGAGTATCTAAATACCAGTCCATTTCGTCTGCCGGAACATCCATCTCTTTCATTCGGGTTTCCAGTTTCTCGAGATTCTCTTCGCGCTGCGAACCGCCAATTATTTCGCCAATTTGCGGAAACAGAACATCCATGGCACCAACCGTTTTGCCATCGCCATTTTGTTTCATGTAAAATGCTTTGATATCTTTTGGGTAATCGGTTAAAATTACCGGACAGTCGAAATGTTTTTCAACCAAAAAACGTTCGTGCTCGCTTTGTAAGTCAACTCCCCATTCAACCGGAAATTGGAATTTTTTCTTTTTGAATGGTTTTGAATTTCTTAAAATATTAATCGCCTCGGTGTATGTAATCCTGATAAAATCGTTGTTCAAAACAAACTCCAACTTCTCAATTAAATCCATTGAACGCTGGTTTTGCGGCTTGCTTTTTTCCTCTTGTTGCAACCTGCCTGCTAAAAACTGAAGGTCGTCTTTACAATTATCCAAAGCATATTTAATGAGTGATTTTAGAAACTCCTCTGCCAAATCCATGTTGTCTTTCAAATCGTAGAAAGCCATTTCGGGTTCAATCATCCAAAATTCTGCAAGGTGACGAGTTGTGTTAGAGTTTTCGGCACGGAAAGTTGGACCAAAAGTGTAAATTTCACCCAGTGCCATTGCTGCCAATTCTCCCTCCAATTGACCCGAAACTGTAAGGTTTGTTGCTTTCCCAAAAAAGTCCTGACTGTAATCAATTTCACCGTCCTCATTTAATGGTGGGCTTTTGGGGTCGAGTGTGCTAACACGGAACATTTGACCAGCTCCTTCAGCATCGCTTGCAGTAATAATTGGTGTGTGCAAATATGTAAATCCCTTATCGTTAAAAAACTTATTTACGGCAAATGCCATTGCATGGCGAACACGAAAAATTGCGCTAAAAGTATTGGTACGAAAACGTAAATGCGCATTCTCGCGCAAAAACTCAAGCGTGTGCCTTTTTGGTTGAATGGGATATTTATCGGGGTCGGCTTTACCAAGCAGTTCAATTTCTGTAGCAACCATCTCAATTTTCTGTCCGCTTCCTGCCGACTCGGCTAACTTACCCGAAACCGAAAGTGCTGCGCCGGTATTTATATTACGCAAAAGCGAATCATCAAAACTATCAACATCAACTACAACTTGTAAATTATGGATTGTAGAACCATCATTCAGCGCAATAAAATTTACATTTTTGCTACCACGTTTAGTTCGTACCCAACCTTTTGCAACAACTGTTTTGCCTGCTTCTCCAGTTTGCAGGATGTCTTTAATTTTTATCCGTTTCATTATTCAACAAGTTTAAAACTTACAATTTTTGTTTTGAAGGTGACAAAAGTACATTTTTATGTGCGATAATTTGTTGAGTAAATTTGTTTGTTGCAAGTTTTGATAAATTAGTAAAATAAAAAGCCACCCGTAATTTAACGGATGGCTTTCGTTTTCGAATTGATTGATTATCTCCTTCTGTTTTAGAAGAAGTTTTTTTAATTTCTATTTCTTTCTTTCAAGAGTACCCGGAACCGGTATTTCTGCTTTTGCCATAAAACCGATATCTCCCATAATATAAGTTTCTGGTCCCAATTTCAGATCCGAATTCATCATTTCTTCAAATGTAACCTCTTTTCCTGTGTATGCCGAAACACGTCCCATAATTGCTGTCATAACTGAATTGGCAGTTTCTTCTGCTTCGTTAAACGGAATATTCTGACGAATACAAGTTATTAAATCTTTGTGCTCTTGAACGTAAGGACTTGTTTCGTGATCGTCGAATGCAAAAAGTTGATTTCCTGCAGTATCCTTAATTGTTGACGTACCTCCCTGTGAAGTAAAAGATGAACCTTTTGTGCCATGGAAAACTTCGTAAACACCGGTTGTACAACCATTAATCTGACGGCACATACTATGCACCTGCATTCCATCCTCATAAACATAATCGACACTAAAATTATCGTATTGGTCGCCGGTTACTCTTCGCTGACGTGAACCAAACCCTAAGGCTTTAATTGGATGAGCTCCAATAAACCAGCTGGCAACATCAATGTTGTGAACATGTTGTTCAACAATATGATCTCCCGAAAGCCAAGCCCAATTAACCCAATCGCGAATCATCCATTCCATTTCGCTCCAGTCAGGGTTATTCTCGCGGTGCCACAATTTGCCACCGTTCCAATACACATTGGCTCCGGTAATTTTACCAATAGCATTATTTGATAATTCGTTATAAATATTAATGTATTTATGCTGATGACGACGTTGCGTTCCAGTAACAACCTTAAGTCCGGCAGCTTCAGCCATTTTTGCTGCTGCAATTACCTGGCGTATTCCAACTGGATCAACGGCAACAGGTTTTTCCATAAAAACATGTTTACGTGCTTTTACGGCAGCTTCAAAATGTTCAGGACGGAATTTTGGTGGTGTTGCAAGAATTACGATATCAACACCAGAATCGATAACTTTTTCAAATGCATCGAAACCAACAAAACAATTTTCATTGGAAATGTCCACATCATTTTGTTTCTTCAACTTTGCTTGCAAATCGTCAACACGATCCTGAAATACATCACCAATTGCTGTAACAGCCACAGTACTACCACCTGCTTCCAGAAAGTTAAATGCTGCACCCGATCCACGGCCTCCACATCCAATAATACCTGCTTTAAGTACTTTCCCTTCGGGAACCGTATCTAACATCGGAGGAAATTTATAATCTCTGGCGGCCCAATCAAACGAAACTCCAGCATCTGCCTTAACACCACCCGAAGTGCATGATGACATTGTACCAACTCCCATTGCACCAACTGCACCAACTGCTGCAGCACTACCTAAAAATTTTCTTCTTGAAAAATTATTGTTACTCATAATAAGATTGTTTTAGTTCAATTTAGGATTCTAAAATTATTATTTTTTTTCAATTTTTTCGTCAAATTCACAAACAACTCTAAAACTTATGTAATTACAGTCTGACAGCCACCAAATACTTTTAGGCATTTGTGGATCTGTTTTCATCCAAGCGGTGCTTTTTGTATAATCGCGAGAAGCACTTCTAACTTCTCCTATTTCGCTTTTAAACGAACCTCCTCTAATTACATGTTCTTCTCCTGTTGCCGGACCTTTTGGATTATTTACACCCTCTTGCAATTGTTCATACGCATCTTCGGCATACCAATCGGAACAATATTCGGCTGCATTACCAAGCATGTTTTTTAAACCGAAACTATTTGCCTCAATATTCTCCGGTTCTTCAGTTTTTAAATTGCTGTTCGCACTATAAATTACAAAGTTATTAATTTCGTCACTCCCCTTTCCAAACAGTTTTCCAACAAAACCTTTTTCGCCAAAATCTTTTGGTTTGCCTTCAACAAAGTAAGGAGTTTCCGAACCGGCACGAGCGGCAAATTCCCACTCAGCTTCGGTTGGTAAACGGTAGGTTTTATTGGTAACCTGTGATAACCATTTACAAAATGTTTCGGCCGAATGGTAACTCAATGTAATTGCCGGGCGGTTTCCCAATCCCCAATTTTGGTCAGGCTGTCCGTACGGAGGAGTAGGCCCCGAAATGGCATCAACATCAGTTTCTGTACGAGAACCTTCAGTATCTGTGGTTCTCCCTTCGGCTGCAGTTGCACTGTAAAATGCTAAATATGTATCCCAGGTAATTTCAATTTCAGCCATAAAATAAGGACTTAATTCTACCTCTTTTTGAGGTCCCTCGTCAGATTTACGCATCTGTTCTTTTGGGGGGCTGCCAATTTTAAAACTTCCTCCCGGAATAGCTTTCATATTAAACGAAATTGTAGTGCCCGGAATTGTTTCTGTGAAATCTTCATGCGAAGTAACATTTGCAGGTTCTGTAAATCGTTCCAAATTTTCGTTACTTGCATTTCCGAACTCAACATTTACAGCATGCAACGAATTAGGATCGTAATGACCTACATTTAAATGACAATTTATACAACGTAACTCCTCTTCGTTTTGAGAATAATATAAATGTGCATCCTGACCTTCTTTTGTAAGAGTTAGCGGAAACAAATTTTCGTGACAATTAATACACGACTCTTTAAAAACAAAATGTTGTGCTTGCTCCAAAGTTGATTTTGCTTCCCAATTAAAATCAGCACTGTCTTTAAACATATAACCATACAAATCTTTTGTTGACGCAATAATTTTTTCTTTTAAAAAACCTTGTCCTTTGGGTGGTAAATGACACTCAACACATCCAATATGAATTCCAACCCGAGTATCGTGATGCACCGAAAGTTTCCATGAATCGAAAACATGTGGATGCACATGACACATTTCGCATGACTCATTGGTGGAAGAAACTTCAACAAGTTTATTTGAATAAATTGCTACAACAATTCCGAGAACAAACCCGATAAATATTACCAATAAAAGTTTCTTTTTTAGATATCTGCCTGCTCTTTCTAGCATCTAGAATATATTTAAATTTAGGTAAAAACGATTTATAAAATACTCCCAAATTTAGCAAAATATTAAACGTCTAATTATTGTTTATCGTATTTAAAGCATATTTAGAAACAATCAAAATATAATTCAATATTTTTAGCTGTACTTTTTATGCAATACATAACCAATTTCAGGGAGTTAGATGTTTAGTTTTAAACTATTCTTTGTATCTTTTCGGTCATGAATAAGTTGACCCGAGGAATACATGATTTAGCCGAATTATTTTTCCCAACACTTTGTATTACTTGTAGTGAGCGTTTAATATCTCAGGAAAAGTTTTTATGCATGAATTGCTGGGCTGATTTGCCTGTAACCAATTTTCATTTGAATAAAGAGAACAAAGTTGCACAATTGTTTTGGGGTAGGGCTGAAGTAGAGAGTGCAACTTCATTTTTTTCGTATAAAAAAGGCAGTCGTTATCAGCATCTTATTCATTTTATAAAATATAAAGGGCTAAAGGAACTGGGATTTGAAACCGGACTTAAATTTGGTTTTGCTCTTTTAAATTCAGAAGAATTTAAAAATGTTGACTTTATAGTTCCAGTTCCTTTGCATCCTAAAAAGCAGAAAACACGAGGTTTTAATCAAAGCGAGTGGATTGCACGCGGAATGGGTGAAAGTTTACAGAAACCTGTTTCAAATAATAATTTATATCGGCAAATTCACACCTCAACTCAAACCCAAAAAAATAGATTTGAACGTTGGCAAAATGTGGAGGGAATTTTTGGATTGAAGCAACCCGAAAAGTTTATAGGAAAACATATTTTACTGATTGACGATGTGGTAACAACCGGATCGACTTTGGAAGCGTGTGCATTCCAATTATTAAAATTAAATAACACAAAAGTTAGTATTGCTACACTGGCTTATGCAGATTATTGATAAATTGCGGCATAATATTTGAAAGAATATGCCAAAATTAAATATCTAAAGTTTATGAAAATTATTACAACACTCTTACTCACTTTGCTTACACTATCTGCATTTTCGCAAGATAGAATTATCAAGAAAAACAGTGAAATTATAAACTGCAAAGTTACCGAAATAGCAGCCGATGAAATAAAATATTTTTACTCTGATAATCAGAAACTTGTTTTTGGGATTGATAAAGTACTGGTTGAAAAGATTGAATTTTCGACAGGAGAAATAATTGAAATAGAAAATAACACTTTTCGAAATCCAGAATATTATGTCAACCAAGGCAAACATGCACTTAAAATTAATTTTTTATCACCATTAATGGGAAGTACAGAATTAGTTTATGAGCGAAGCATTAAACCGAGTAGATCGTGGGAAACAGCACTCGGAATTATTGGACTTGGAAACGACATTGAAGATATGAATCCACGAGGAGTTTATGGTAAATTTGCATATAAATTTATGCGAGATCCAGATTTTTACAGCTACAGAATGCATTATTCTCACATTTTAAAAGGAGCCTATTTTGCCCCTGAAATTGCTGTTCGATACATGTCCTTCGATAATTATATCTACGATTATTATTACGATTCAAGTGGCAACTTTCATAGTAATGATTCAGAAGAGAGAGAAACATCATTTACTCTTGCCCTGATGTTAAAATTTGGAAAACAATGGGTTTTCGATGATACTTTTCTGTTAGATATTTATGCCGGTGTTGGTTATGGGTTTGGAGCCAATGATTATGAGGGATTACCATACGGTTTTATTGTTGCACCCAATGATTTTCCAATTGCATTTTCCAGTGGAATTCGTATTGGTTGGGTTTTCGGCAAATAGAACTTCCAGTTTAAAATTAACTGAAATTCAACATCTTTCGTTTTTATTTGTTTGAAAACAAAAGAACAATATGGAATTATCAATTAGTAGATACACTCCGGGAGAGCATCCCAATGTTACTCTACCAACAAACGAAATGTTTTTGTTGCTGAAAGAGGATGGAATGCGGAAAATGGTAAGCAACCATTACGACTTATTGACAGAAAGTTCAATCAAAGATCTTTTTCCTAAAAATCCGATTGCCATAGAAAAAGCAAAGGAACACTCTGCTGATTTCTTTATACAAATTTGTGGCGGTCCTGAATATTTCAATAAAAATAGAGGACGCCCTTTATTGAAAAAAAGACATATGCCTTTTAAAATTACGGCAGCCGGAAGAGAGGAGTGGTTAAATTGTTACAAACCGGTTTTAGAAAAAATGGATTTACCTGAAAATGTAATTCAATCGTTTTGGGATTATCTGGATATTTTTTCGAAATGGATGGTTAATTCCTAACCCAGATAAACTGGAAAAAACAAATAAGTACCAATTTTTTAAATATTCAAATTCCAAGTAATTACTTATTGTTTCAAGCAAATTGTAATTTTGATATTGATTTTTGTGAATTAATTGTAATTTGATAATTGCTATTTGTCATTTTCTGCAAAAAAAACGAATATTAGAAATAGAATACTAATGGCAGAATGCCATTGTTTTAAATTAAGGGCATCTCTAAAAACTCCTTCGCATCAAAATTTTCAGAGTTTTCCAGAGATGCCCTTTAGACAATATCCATCTTATACATTAAACATTAATAGGAATCTGATGTTTATAGTTAAAAACAAAAATTAATCATCTTAAATTATTAAAAATGAAATCATTTAAAATTGTATTGATTGCACTTTTTGCAATCACTTTTTTCTCTTGTAACCCAAAACCGGCTCAAACCGAAGATCCGAATGTTTCTTATTCCCGTCACATTCAGTTTACTGAAACTCCATGGGATATTGAAAAAGGAACACATGTTTTAACTGCAGATGAAGCAAAAACGGTAAATAATTACAAATTTACTTATAATGAAAATAGGCAACTTGTTTCGGTTGAATACAACCGAAACGGAGTTTTATTGGGTTACTCGTCGATGGGTGCGGCAAAAATTACTTACACCTACGAAGGGAACAAACAGATTAAAAGCTTTTTCGACGACAAAGGTGAGGCAATAAAAGGCGGTGGAGCTTTTACTCATGAATATACTTTGAACGATGCTGGAATGAGAGTTGGACTACGTTTTTTGGATGAAAACGGTACAGCCATTGAAAACAGAAATAACATTCATAATTTTGTTTGGACGAAATTAGAGAACGAAATGATTCAGGAACTTCGTTATAATTTAGCAAAAGAAGAGGTTGTTATGAATCCATTCTGTCCTTTTTACGAACTTCGCTTTTCGTATGATGAAAAGGGTTATTTAGTAAGAATGGCGAACTACATGGAAGATACGCTTTACGATTGTACAGAGGAGAATTGTGGAGATATTGGTGTATCTTATTTCTTATTCAAAAATACAAAAAACGGCGATGTTCTTAATTTTTCGGTTCATAATACCGGAGGACAACTTTCCAATTTATACAGTGGATGGGCGAAGAGAGCTAATGTTATAGATGAGAATGGATATATGTTGGAAGTTACGCAATACGACCAGGATGATGAACCTTTAAGCGGGAAAAGACTTCCAGTTACAACTTCGGTTTACGACGAACATGGTGCTATGGTGAAACGAATTACAATGGATATAGATAAAAATGCAGCTAATAATCCAAACAATGGTGTTGCTGTGGTTGAGTATCAATACGACGAAAAAGGTCGTCGTACCGGAAGTGTTCAGTACGATAAAGATGGTGCTGTTGTTGAAAAGAAAAGTTAATTAATATTTTTCTGAATTTATTATGTACAAACTAAAATTAGTAAGCCGATTTTTTGTAATCGCATTTTTTTCTTTTTTAATTTCCTGCTCAAGCGGAGGAGATAAAAAGAAGGCAACTGAAACGAAAAAAACTCCAGCAATAAAATCGGCACCAGTTGAAATTAATGAAGAGGCAAAAGCATTACTCGGCTATTTAGATGAAATGGGCGACTATGTGAATGGTCGGAATTTTCCTTCACTAATTAAAGCTACTTCAGTTTATGAGGAACTCAATAAAAACAATCTAATTATTGATTTACGAAGTCCTATCGATTTTAAGGAAGGTCATATTAAGGGAGCAGTAAATGTTGCGATGACTAGTTTGCCTGAGTACTTTTCAAATGATATTAAACCTTTCGAGTACGAGAGAATAATATTGGTTTGTTTTTCGGGACAAACTTCGAGTTATTCTACTTCTCTTTTACGTTTAATGGGCTACGGAAACGTTTACGCTATGCGTTGGGGAATGAGTGGTTGGAATAAAAAATCTGCTGAAAGCACCTGGCTTGATGTGGTTGCATCAAAACATGAAAATCAATTGGAAACGGGTGATAATAAAAAGGCAGAAAAAGCTGATTTCCCTATATTGAATTCTGGAAAAACATCTGGAGAAGAGCTTTTGACCTCCCGTTATAATCAACTTTTTGAAGAAGGAATTGTAGATGTTTTAATTTCGGCAGAAGATGTTTTTTCCAATCCTGAGAAATATTACATTATAAACTACGACCGCAGGGATAAATACGAAGCTGGACATATTCCCGGAGCTATTCGCTACAAGCCAAACGGAACTTTAGGAATTATTTCTGAAAT
Source organism: Bacteroidota bacterium (assembly GCA_030632865.1). Lineage (GTDB taxonomy): Bacteria > Bacteroidota > Bacteroidia > Bacteroidales > Prolixibacteraceae > Draconibacterium. Next base: position 1,105 of record DAOVTY010000010.1, on the reverse strand, counting down.
GCAAACTATTCCGAAAGATAAAGAAGTGGTTGTGTATTGTGGAACCGGACATAATTCGGGTTTTGTAACCGCTTATTTACGTTTGTTTGGGTACAATGCTAAAACCTTAATATTTGGGAACAACTCGTTTATGTACAATAAAATGATTCAGGATAGAAGTACACTTTCGTGGTTGCCATTTACTGAAAAAGAAATTGGAAATTATCCGGTAGTTAAAAAGTAGACGAAGATAAATAACAATAGAAATAACTTATTCCAGCTTGTCACTTTTGACAGGCTGGAATTTGTATTTTAATACCTCCTCATTTTCTTCGTTCTCCAAGATAAAAACAGTGGAATAACCCAACTGATTTAATATCACCCAGGCTTTTGAAGCATTTGAAATATCAGTAGAGTAAAGAGCGATTTTACTTTTTGTTTCTTTCAATATTTTTTGAGAATCTTTATTCAAAAGGGTTTCGAATGGAATATGAATTGAATTCTGAAATTGAGTTGAATTAACAATATTTTCTGCACTTAAATCAACTACTAAAAATTCCGAATTATTATTCTTTAATTCTTCCAACGAGATTGAATTATCTCCATTTTCTGTTGCTTCAATTGCATTTAGGGAGTCCTGTTTAAAAAGGTTTTTATTTGATGTTCTAAGAAGCACCAATGCAAGAATAATTGACAGAATTACGATTATTAATCCTAAGCTTTTTATATGTTTCATCTTTAATTTTTGCGTACTTATTCACAGCCACCGTCCAGTTTCGCTTCTTTTGCTCGTCTGGCTGCCAGAAATTGAGTTTTTAAACTGTCGGGCAAACTGTTTATTTGAGTAAATATTCTGCGTGCTTTAAATCGATTTTCGAATAATACATTTTCACGAGGAGTAATTCTTTCTCCTTCAAACTGGCTCAACATTACAGTTTTATACCATTCATTTAGTCCTCCTGCCATTACAAAATTGTTTTCGTAGCCAAGCCCGGTAGCAATTGCCCATGCCGAATTAGCATTTTTATTACCGTTCCCGTAAAAGATTTTTTTTATTTCTGGCTGATATAAATATCCTTCCCAATCAGGGTTTAGTAAATCATAAAAAGGAATATTTATTGAACCG
>DAOVTY010000195.1 GCA_030632865.1 Bacteroidota bacterium | reverse complement strand
TGCTGATCGCAGTTTCAAAACTCAGGCCTGTGCGGGTTGAGGGGTTGAAAAAAACAGAAGCTACAACTTTCCCTTTCAGCAAATCCTGATTTGGATTCTCTTGGAATTCAGCCGCAAGGGTCATAATCCTCAGATACTCCTCCTTCGAAAAATCAGTAATAGAAATTAAATCCTTTTTCATGTGTATTTATTTTGTTTTCATTTATTCATGTAAAAAAAAACCAATATTTAAATAATATAAATATTGGTTTTAATCTAACGAAAAAGTTATTATGCCTTTTCGTTTATATTGATTGTCTTTTTTATAAAAATGATTATTGCCGTAACTCTCGCAAATAGAAACTTTTTCCGACAAATATGAGTCTCTATAGAATAAAAAGAGGTGATTAAAAGAGTGTTGCAACATGGCGTCAAAATTAATGTGAATAATAACTATAAATGAATTTCCAATATATTACTTATTAGCATTTTATTAACAGTATTTTACTTTTCAATAACTTTAAGATGTACTTTATATAATTCGCTGAATAGTCTTTCAGCATTTTCTGCCTCCGATTTTCGGACCGAAAAAATAAGGCTGCAACTCTCTTTAAAATCAGTTTCTATAATAGTATAATCCTGTTGTTTTAATAGATGCATCACATCATTCAACTCGTTATAAGTAAAACTGATTTTATATCTAATTTTAATTAATTTATTTTTTATTTCTGCATTGGTAAGAGCATTTGTAGCTGCATTTTTGTATGCGTTTATTAATCCACTAACACCTAAAAGTGTACCTCCAAAATAACGAACTACAATAACTAAAGTATTTGTTACATCGAAACTTAATAATTGCCCAAGTATTGGCTTTCCTGCAGTGGAGGAGGGCTCGCCGTCATCATTTGCTCTATATCTAATACTATCGGTTCCTAGTCTCCATGCATAACAATAATGCCTTGCGCTGTGGTGTTCTTTCTTCAATTGGGCAATTATCTCTTTTACTTTTTCTTCGGTTTGAAGCGGAAATGCATAAGAATAAAATTTGCTCCCTTTATCTTTAAAATAGCCTCGACTTTCCTTTTCAATAGTATTGTATTTGTCGTTTATCATATTAGCAAGTATAAACTTAATATTGCTAATAAAATACCAATAATATTTATTTTATTGAGTTTTTCATGAAAAATAAAAAGACCTAAAAGTGCACAAAGAGCCACAATCGACATATTATTTATTGCAAAAACCATTGAACTATTTAGTTTGCTTTTATTTAAAGCATTTATTATGAAATACAACGAGCCGAAATTTACAACACCCAGTAAAATGCCTAAAACTAAAGTAGGATAGTGTATGAATTTTTGAATTTTATTTTGAGAAAGAGATATTATTAAACCTATTATAAATGCAATTAAAAATACAAATGTTGTAAAAATTGAAACTTCCTGGGAGTTGATTTTTACTGCTTGCACAAATTTTATAACCGAATCGGTAATTCCGCTTCCAATAAATATAACAATTGGTAGAATAATAAATAATAAGTTGGTTTTTTTAAATTCTTTTTTGTAAACGGTTAAAAATACAGCTACAAAAGCTGTTAATAATCCTGCTGTTTTTAGAATAGTGATTTCTTCGTTGAAATATAAGAGTGAAAATAAAACCGGAAAAACCAACGAAAGTTTATTAGCTAAAGTAGTAACAGTTATTCCTGCCTTTTGCGACGAATTTCCAATTAAATAGAACATTACAATAAAAAAAATGCCAAGCAAAACCCCAAATGGAAGCCATTGTGTTGAGTTGCTCCAAACTTCGCCTCCCTCAGAGTTAAATAGTAAAAACCCTAAAATAGTAGCTGTTAAATAATTTATTGTTATAAGTGGAGATAAGTTGCAAGAGTAGTTTTTTGCCACTCTAAAAACCACATAAATCATTGATGAGGAGAATATACTTGCTAATAAATATATCATAACTAGAATAAAAAAAGCTCCGAGTTTAATTTAAACTCGGAGCTTTTTTTTTAATGCTTTCTCTATTTCAATCCATTGGCAAGAAATTCACGAAACTCATCATTGTCATAGGTTACACTCATTTTCTTTTCAGTTCCATCTGGCTGAATAATTACATGATATGGAATACTATTTGTTCCATAGTTAGAAATTTGCAAATCGAGGTTCTTAGTCCCCATCGTTTTTTTAATCTTCCCATCTATATCAGAAGTAATCCATTCGCTCTCAGTAAGTTTTGTTCTATCATCGGTATATAAAGCAACAACTATATATTTTTCAGCCATCATTTTTTGAGTTTCAGAATCCATCCAAACTGAGTTCTCCATTTTTTTGCAATTGGAACAAGTGTGTCCTTTAAAAACCAAAAATACAGGTTTGTTTTGCTCTTTTGCACATGCCAGTCCTTGTTCAAGATCGAAATATCCAGGTAATCCGTGAGGCAAGTGTAATTTGTCTCCATATTTTGCAGGGCCGCATAATTCTGCTGCCGGATTATCGCTCGCAACATTTCCTATATTAGACACATACGAGTGATTACTCGGTGGTGGTATCAATGCTGAAACGGATGCCAATGGAGCACCAAGTAGTCCGGTGAACAAGTACATAACGAAAGTAAATGTTACAATCGAAAGGAATAATCGACCAACTCCAACAAAAGGTAAATCACTATCGTGCGAGAATTTAACTTTCCCTAGGAAATACATTCCTAGAATTGAGAAAATAACAATCCACATCGAGAGGTATATTTCACGATTTAGTATTCCAAATCCGTATACCTGATCGATATTGCTTAAAAACTTCAATCCAAATGCAAGAAGTATAAAAGCAAAAACTACCTTAATTGAATTTAGCCAAGCTCCAGATTTTGGAAGTTTATTTAATGCCGATGGGAATATTGCAAGCAATGTAAACGGTGTTGCAAATGCTAACCCAAATACGAACATTCCAATTAAAGGGCGCATTCCTCCATCCTGAACTGCTTCGATTATTAAAGCACCAATAAAAGGACCAGTACAAGAGAACGAAACAATAACTGTAGTTAATGCCATAAAAAATGCTCCAATTAAACCACCTTTGTCAGCTTTTGCATCAGTTTTATTAACTAAACTATTTGGAAGCAAAATTTCGAATGCCCCAAAAAATGATATTGCAAATATTAGAAACAAAACGAAGAATAATAAATTAGGAATCCAGTGTGTACTTAGAATGCTTCCCACATTTGGCCCAAAAATTCCAAATGAAAACAGTGCCCCAAGTAATGTGAAAATTAATACGATTGATAGCCCAAAAAAGATTCCGTTTCTAATAGATTTTCCACGGTTATCGCTACCTCGCATAAAAAACGAAACTGTCATTGGAATCATTGGAAAAACACATGGTGTTAATATTGCGGCAAAACCTGCTAATGCAGATATTAAAATAAATAGCCATAATGTTTGTTTACTTCCTGAGTCAGAATCGGGAGTCTCGCTACCGCTTGTTTCAGTAGTAGCAATAGCAGCTTCATTATTAGTAAAACTAAACGAAAACTCAACTTCTTCTGGTGGGGTACAAGTTTCGTCGTTGCAACTCATAAACTCTACATAACCATCTATTTTAATCTCTCCTGGGTTCTTTAATCTAATTTTTTGTACGATTACTGCTTCATTACTAAAATACCCGACATTCATCTTAAATGTTTCGTCGAAATGAATTTCTGGCTCCGGACTTTTATGAATCTCTCCAACGAATTCGAACAAAGTAGAATCGGCAAATACAAACGAGGTTGCAATTGGTCCACCTTCAGGAAGATATGTATCATATAAATGCCACCCATTTTCGATACTTGCTGTAAATATCAAATCAACTTCATTCCCATTCTGTTTCGAATCGAATGTCCACGTAGTTGGGTTAATAATTTGAGCTTGCGAAAACAGCGTTATAAAAATTAGTGCTAAAACAAAAGTTGTCTTTTTCATATTTAATTAAATAGATTATTTCATATCTTAAAATACAGAATATTGCAGGTAACAAATATTACACCATTTGCTACGGTCTGACAAATATTCTGATTTATGACAAATAAATATGTAATTTGGTTGACATAAAAAGGATTTTTAACAAATTTTTACAAAAAAAGAGCCGCTCTATTTCTGAACGGCTCTTTTTTTTTAGAGTATAATTTCTTCTTGATTTTCGTCAAAAAAGTGATATTCCAGAAAGGAATATGAATTGTTTGCTTCAATTTTTACCCATTTAAAATTGTTGAAAAACCATTTGTTTTGCAGGCATTTAAAACCTTTGGTTAAATATGCTGCCACATATGGGTGGACTTTAAGCAACAGTTTTTTCTTGTTTAAATCATTAAGAACATATTTTACTTTACCGTCTAGCTCGTCGGCAAATAAAACTGTAGGAACAATTTTTCCGCTTCCCTTACAAGTCGGACAACTTTCTGCTGTCTCAATACTCTCCTCGGGGCGTACTCTCTGCCTGGTAATTTGCATTAGGCAAAACTTGCTAAGTGGCAAAATATTGTGTTTAGTACGGTCAACTGCCATAACAGTTTTCATGTGCTCAAACACTTTTTGCCTATTAGCAGCCACGTGCATGTCTATGAAATCAATAACAATGATTCCTCCCATGTCTCGCAACCGTAATTGTCTTGCTGCCTCATCGCAGGCCGCCATGTTTACATCCAATGCATTGGTCTCCTGATCCAACCCTGCTTTCGCCCTATTACCACTGTTAACGTCAATTACATGAAATGCTTCTGTATGTTCTACGATTAAATACGCACCTTCTTTAAAAGAAACTGTTTTACCAAATGAGCTTTTTATCTGTTTTCCGATTCCAAAATGTTCGAAAATAGGTTGTCGCCCATTGTAATACTTTACAATTTTCTTTTTGTCAGACTGAATACTGCCTATGTAATCGGAAACTTCGTTGCATACCGATTGATCGTTAACAATAATACTATTAAACTTAGGATGATAAATGTCGCGTAACAGTGCAGTTGTTCTGTCCATTTCGCCAATCACCAAAGCTGGTGCATAAATACGACGAAGTTTATTAAAAATGGTTTCCCATTTATCAACTAATCTGTTCAGCTCCTTGTCGAGTTCAGCTACTTTCTTTCCTTCGGCTACTGTTCGAACTATTATTCCATATTTACGTGGCTTAATACTTTGAACTAATTTTTTTAGCCTACTTTTCTCTTCGTTGGTTCTAATCTTTTGCGATACTGAAACCTTATCGCTAAATGGCATTAAAACCAGATTCCGCCCTGCTATAGATATTTCTGAAGTTAATCGTGGTCCTTTTGTAGAAATTGGTTCTTTTGAAACTTGAACCAAAATTTTCTGACCTACTTTTAAAATCTCGTTAACTTTTCCTCCTTTGTTAATATCAGGTTCTGAATGGATCCTTGAAATGGAAGAAAGATTGTTCTTTTTAGAAGAAGCAATCCGTAGAAATTTGTTTAACGTAGCAAATTGCGGCCCCATGTCGAGATAATGCAGAAATGCATCTTTGCTGTAACCAACATCAATAAAAGCGGCATTTAAACTAGGCATAATCTTTTTTACTTTGCCTAAGTAAATATCTCCTACGGCAAATTTAGCCCCGCTTTGTTCTCTTGATAATTCAACAAGTTTTTTATTCTCCTGTAAGGCAATAACAATTTCGGATGGAGTTACATCAATAATTAAATCGCTACTCACAACCTTTACTGTAATTTTAAATTAATACTATTATTTATAAAAAATTAAACCTAAAACATAGTAATGCTTTAGGTTTAATCAAAACTCTCAATAAGAATTACTCAATATTCCTATTTTTTCTTTTTATGTCTATTCTTACGCAATCTTTTTTTGCGTTTATGAGTAGCCATCTTATGTCTTTTTCTTTTCTTTCCGCTTGGCATACCTATTTATTTTACTTTATTTTTAACTTGAGATACAAATGATTTCGCTGGTTTAAACGAAGGAATATTGTGTGCCGGAATAATTATAGTTGTGTTTTTCGAAATATTACGAGCTGTTTTTTCTGCTCTTCTTTTCACTATATAACTACCAAAACCTCGTAGATATACATTCTTACCGTCAACTAATGAATCCTTCACTGTTT
>DAOVTY010000246.1 GCA_030632865.1 Bacteroidota bacterium | reverse complement strand
CTAATATTTTCATATGATTATAATTGTTTATTTTTTTGCATCATATGTAACTCGCTGAATAATCATCCTCCTGTGTGAGAACTTTTTGTCATGCTAGTTTCATATTGTTTTTTTAACTTACTACTCTTAACTAACTACTCTGTACTTTCTTCAATTAATCTCTTTTGCCATTTCGATGGCTTTTTTTAGAGCTGCTAATTTATTATTTACTTCTTGTAATTCACTCTCTTCTTGCGAGTCGGCAACAATTCCTGCACCTGCCTGATAAAATAGTTTATTATTTTTGCTTAAAAAAGATCGAATCATAATGGCATGATTCAGTGTTCTGTCGAAACCAAGATAACCAATGCATCCTCCGTAATAACCACGATTCTGATTTTCGTATTTATCTATTAGCTCCATTGCTTTATACTTAGGTGCACCCGATAAAGTTCCGGCAGGAAATGTTTCGCCAAGCACTTTAATAATATTTGTGTCTTCAGTTATATCTCCTGAAACTTGTGAAACCAAATGAATTACATGCGAATAAAACTGTACTTCGCGATATGTTTCAACGGTAACATTAGAGGCATTTCGGCTTAAATCATTTCGAGCTAAATCTACAAGCATCACATGTTCTGCATTTTCCTTTGGATCTTTGCTTAGTTTCTCGGCAAGTTCGCGGTCTTGTTTATCGTTTCCGGTACGTTTAAAAGTTCCGGCAATTGGATGAATCAGAGCTTTATTGTTGTTTATTCTTATTTGTGCTTCGGGACTAGATCCAAAAATTCGATAGTCACCAAAATCAAAATAGAATAAATACGGCGATGGATTTATTGAACGTAAGGAGCGATAAACATTAAAATCGTCGCCCTGATATGCTTGCGTAAATTGTCTGCTTAATACAATCTGGAATACATCGCCGCGGTAACAATGCTCTTTCCCTTTGGTAACCATACTTTTGTATTTTTCGTTTGTAATGTTCGATGTTTCATCGCCTATGGCATCGAATTTAGCAGTAGAAAAATTGAGGTTAACTAATAAATGATGAATATAATCCATTTGTGATTTTTCGTTTTCAAGTAAATTTTCAACAATATGAATTATGTTTTTGTGATGGTCGATTGCAATTACATATTTGTAGAATGCGTAATTTACTTCCGGAATTTGGTACTCCTCCTTTTTATCTGCCGAGAATTTTATATTCTCGAAATGTTGAACTGCATCGAAATTTACATATCCAAACAAGCCATTTGCGGGTAGTTCTATTTTGTCTGAATCAACATTAAAAGTCTTAACAAAATGGTCTAATTCATTGTCAAGAGTGCGCTCTTCTGTTAGGTTATATTTTTCGGTTTCAACGCCTGGTAACTCTTTTACAACTTCACCATTATTCACAGTAAAAAATGCAACCGGATTAAAGCAGATAAACGAATAAGCATTTTCGTTACCATGATAATCGGAGCTTTCCAGCAAAATTGATTTTGGGTAAAGAGTACGCAAACGTAAATATACACTAACCGGAGTAACTGTGTCGGCAAGTATCTTTCGTACTACTGGTTTAAAATTTAGTGTTTTCATATTCTAAAATTAGAATCAAGATATTAAAATCAAGACACAAGATTGGAAAATTAATTTCCCGATCTAATTGTAATCCTGTGTGCTAAACTCCTTTATCATTAATAGATTTTATATTTCTTATTTTCTTAAAACCAAAAGCGGCTCACCGTGTTTCGATGAGCCGCTTTAATTTTTTTAATAGCGAATTCTCTTACCACGATTTTGTGAAAAGTAACTTCGCCACCACCAATTATTTGTGTTTAAATTTATCATCTCAATAAAATAAAAAAAACCTGCTCTAAAAAGGAGCAGGTTCATTTTGATATATTTTTAAAATACCAATATGGCCATTAACTCCTAACTTACGTAAGAAGACCCCACCACGGAAGCCATATTGTATTTAATTTTTGCATTTTTTTGTTTTAATTCAGTTCAAAAGAATAAAATATTTTAATGAAAAACAACTTTGTAAAGTAAAAGTTCTGATAATAGACTCAAATTTAATTTGCCAAAGTAAATCTGAAACTTACACCAAAGTTTGTATTCGATGTTGGAAACGAAAGCGAAGTAAATGGATTATTAATAATTTTATCGAAAAATACCCGCATCTGAAAACGGTCGCTTAACATATAATCGGCTGTGGTTTTTATTGTAACTGCACTTTGTCCTTGAGTTATTTGGCTGTCGTTTTCATCTAACTTACGAAGCACGGTTTTATTTTTACGTAACGAAAAATCTGCTCGCAAATTAAGATCATTTGAATAAGCCTGCTGCGAGTTTTTGGTTTTAATAATCAAATCCATTTGAGTAAAACGATATCCGAACCCGAGAGTGTATTCATTACTCATAATTTCGGTTAGTTGATTATTAGCAAAAGAGAGATTTAAGTTTCTTGAGCGTTTTATCTCGCCACGAGTAGTGAAGTCGCTAATCCACATTATATCTAGATTTATTAGCGGACTAAAAGATTCTGTTATACTAACCGAGTTAAAGTCGTATGGAGCAACAAAGTTTTCAGAAAAATCTCGAACATAACTAAGTCCGTCTCCTTCTGTAAGATAATTAAGATTGGTTGCAAATGCCCCAACATTATAGCTCGACCGATATCCGTGGGTGAAATTAAACGAGCGCATAACTTTATTCAATCCCGGTATTTTAGAGATTATCCCTTCGTAACGAATTTGCCAATTTGGACGAATAAATTTAACCGACGGGAATAAACCCAGTTGTATATCTTCTGGATCTTTATTTTGATATGCTGCCAGAAATGCCGGAACAAGAACCTCAACAGAGTTTGGTCCATAACCATCTGGGTATCCCGGGAAATTTGGGTGTTCATCCCCTGGATTGTATCCAAATCCATTGTCGGGCGAACGTTGTGCAGCAAGTCGCTCTGCAATAACAATCCGGTTTGCTTTTAAATCTTCAAAGGCATCAGATTGTTGAACATCGCCTTTCCCAATTGCAAAAAATGCAGTTCCCCATGTTAGTGTTGACATACTAAAGTTGCCGGACTCGGAGTAACTGTTGGCATTAAAAGTACCATTTCTTTGATCGTAATTATAAAATTCGGTTACGTTTCTTGATATCGAACGGTTTGCAGAAATATCAATCCTTAAATCGGGAAGTGGCTCAACAGTTGCTCTTATATTAAAACGTTCGCTTTCGGTAAACATGTATGGTCTATTTAGTGTAGAGTCTGTGGTAATCCATCCTTTAGACGCTGCATTTTCTGCAAAACCATAATCTTGCCAACCCAAAAGAAACGGAAGACCCGGTGCAAAATTTGTTTCAATATTACCACTAAAGAAATTCGGATCGGCAGTGTAATTACCTGCACCAAAAAGAGCTGGCTCGGGCAAATAACCTGGAAGTACCGTTCCTCCGGTTTTTCCGTATGTAACATATATACTTTGTACACCAATTAAAACACGCGTTGTAAGGTCAAGAATTTCTTTAAATAATGTTTGACTACCAGGTTTGCCACTAACAGAAACCATCGCTTGCGGTGAACTGGCGAGAGGGGTGATTTCAACAATATTTGCATCTATTACATTTACTTTTACTGCAATAACTTTTGCTTCTAAACCGGTGGCAATTACTTTTATTTTTTTAGTGTTAAGGTTGTGAGTAATCCGTTGAGATTCGTTGGCAACAAGTTTTACATTATTTGTAAAAGTTTGTTCCTGTTTCTTTTGTAAAGGCTCGTTTGTTTGTCCTTGCGCTCCGCCTGTTCGTCTATTCAAACTTCCCCTGCTTCTTCCTGTTCGCCTGTATTTCTGATTAACTTCTTTAAAATACGGAATTTTGTTGTATAAAGTTGTTAAAGTCATATTACCGGTAATTGTCGCATTTCTTGAGTTTTGAACTCTATTTCCCAATTGAATTGTATCGGCAGTAATTGGTCCGGCAAGCCAATCGTAAGAACTTTGATAACGAATGGATGAAGAGATAAAATTTAACGCTTTAATTTTGTTTATGGGAATTCGATATGTTGCATTAAAATTATGACTGTATAAAGTTGGGCGACCCAAATCGTATAAATTATTCAGTATAGAATCTTTTTTCCACTGATAATCATCGTCATCTTTGTTCATTCTGCCTTCGGGTTCGTCAATGCGCGAAGTTCCTCTCGATGAAAAATCTACTTTTAAATTCCGTGTTACATCATACCTGACATCAAGAAATCTGTTCCATAAGAAATCTTTTTCGTATGAAGCCGGAAGTATATAATCTGGGTTCGTTATATTTCTACCCTGTGTTTCATGATATCTTCTAAATAAATCTGTTCTGAAAGAAACTTGAGTTGGTAGAGGATAGAAATTAAAATTACCGAGTAATTTTAATGGCCCTTTATTTAAAAATGGTACTTTTTTTAGTGGTTGCACCAATTTTGGGCGCGTAATATAATTGTAAGAAAACATTACCCTGTGTGTTTTATCGGTATT
>DAOVTY010000198.1 GCA_030632865.1 Bacteroidota bacterium | reverse complement strand
GAATTTTTGAGTTTAACGTAAATGGAAAGCTTGAAAAAATTGAATATTCGCAAAGCACAAGTAATGCAATTAGAATTGTTACCAGCCGTTCATTTTTTAAACCTTTGGAAGCGCAAATAATAAAAGAGATCGAAAAATATTATCCTGTTGAAATTATTCACCGAGGCAGTTCGTTAAAGCAAATTGATATTATTTTGGGAAATGCTGACATGTATTTAAAAAACGGACTATGCTCGGAATGGGATACTGCACCAGGGCAACTTATGGTTGAAGAATTTGGAGGAACTACATTGCAACAAGCCAATTTTAAAACTATGGTTTACAACAAACCTAATCTGCTAAATCCGCATTTTGTAATGTTGAATAAAAATTTGAACACCTCAAAGTTTACTACTTTTTTAATGAATTTAATTACAGAAGTAGCTTTACATTGAGTAAAATTTTAATCGAATTCAGGTTATTATAATTACATCTTTTTTTTGTTCTGTAAATTTCCCAAAAACTTCAGTCTCAATTCCGTTTTGTTTTAAAATAGTCTGAACTTTTTCTTCAGCATTTGGAGTAACTGCCAATAACAATCCACCACTTGTTTGCGGATCGCACAAAATATCTTTTAACTCCAGGTTATCCATTTTGATTTTGCTTCCGTAACTATCCCAGTTTCGATTTGTACCACCAGGAATAGTTTTTTTTGCAAGATATTTATTGAGCATTGGCAACTTTGGAACTTTTGCATAATTAATTTCTGCAGAAAGATTAGCTCCTTCGCACATTTCAACAAGGTGCCCAAGTAATCCAAATCCGGTTACATCAGTCATTGCCTTAACTCCTGAAATATTTGCCAATTCTGTTCCAATAGTATTCAACTCGCTCATAATTTCTATCGCTACATTGGCATCTTCATCAGTTAAAATGCCATGTTTTTGGGCAGTGGTTAAAATACCCACTCCAATAGGTTTTGTCAATAACAGCTTACAACCAACAGTTGCTCCATCATTTCTTTTCAACTTGTCTATTTCAATCGAGCCTGTTACTGCGAGACCAAAAATAGGTTCAGGAGTTTCTATGCTGTGGCCACCTGCCAGAGTAATTCCGGCTTCGGCACAAACAGAGCGTCCGCCTTCAAGAACTTTTTGAGCAATTTCTGCCGATAAAACTTTTACAGGCCATCCTAAAATTGCGATTGCCAACAGCGGTTTTCCTCCCATTGCGTAAACATCGCTAATTGCGTTTGTTGCGGCAATTCGCCCAAAAGTATATGGATCGTCAACAATGGGAGTAAAAAAATCTGTTGTACTAATAATTGCCGAACCGGTTCCCAAATCATAAACTGCGGCATCGTCTCTATTATCGTTTCCTACTAATAAACTAGGGTCTGTATTAAAGACCATTTTGGTGTGCAATATTGTTGATAGCACTTCGGGCGATATTTTACATCCACAACCGGCACCCTCACAAAATTGAGTAAGTCTAATTTCTTTATTATCCGATATTTTCATCGTAAAAATCTTTTATTTTAATTGCGTTCTGCTTAAAATCAATATTTATTAGATTCAGTGTAAAAACATTTTTCTGACTCTCTCTTTTATTTAAACCTCGCAAGTAATATTTGTCGTAATATTTAAGAGCTATTTCTGCAATAAACTCGAAGTTATCTTCTTCGAGGCATTGCAACGCTTTTTTTGTATTCTCTCCACCAAGTCGTTTTGAGATATGATCAATAGAAATTGCCAATTCAGTTTTCGGGAAAGTTGCATATTCATCTACCAAATGTTTAATGCGCTCAGATTGTGGCAGATTGATAAATAATAAAGGTTCGTTTTTCATATTTTCAAAAAGATTCATTGGAATATTTACACTTCCAATGCGATGGCTTTCATCCTCCACCCAAATAGTTTTAGAATAATCGAAATTTTTCCATTCCCAAAACAAATTATTCTCAAACTGTTCAATTGTTGGTTGCTTATTTTGACCAATTCCTCCAAAAGCAGAACCTTTATGATTTGCCAAGCCTTCAAGATCTATAACCTGCTCTCCCATTTCTTGCAACCGATGTAGAATATAAGTTTTACCACTTCCGGTGTATCCACCCAGAGTACAAAGTTGAGCTTTTGTACAGAAAGAATTTAATGCATAATTACGAAATGATTTGTACCCACCTATTATTGTTGAAACATTATTAAACCCATTATCGTGCAGATGTTTTGCAAAAGCCTTCGACCGCATTCCACCTCGCCAGCAATGAACAATAACACTTTTTTCTGGAGCAATTTCTTCCGCTTTTTTAATGAAATAGTTCAGTTTTGGCTCTACATATTTCAACCCAATTTCCATTGCCTTTTCCTTCGACTCTTTTTTGTACACAGTACCAACATGAGCACGTTCTGAATTGGAAAACAGAGGAATATTAACTGCTCCCGGAATATGTCCTTTTTCAAACTCACCCGGAGAGCGAACATCAATTATTGGTAGCTTGTTTACCAATTGTAACCCTGTATTAATATCAATCTCTTTTAACATTTTTTAGAATGAATAAACTTTTTGAGTTTTATTTGCAAATCTATTCTTTTCTAGCATTCAAGAATAATTAATAATCAAATATTAATTTCAATGTTATTTAAGCTTATTATTAAATGAATAAATTAATTATTTTTATAAAAAATACCTAGATGAAACGTAGCCTAATACTTAATTTGAGCCTCTTGGCAATAATATTTGCCTTTATTTCTTGTCAATCCAAAAACGAAATAGCACAAAAGCCCAACATCATCTATATTCTTGCTGATGATTTAGGTTATGGCGATTTAAGTTTTCAAGGACAAACAAAATTCCAAACTCCAAATATTGACCAACTGGCAGAAGATGGAATAACATTTACTCAACATTATGCAGGGTCAACAGTTTGTTCTCCATCACGTTCGGTATTATTAACCGGTCAACACACTGGTCATACACCAATTCGTGGAAATAAAGGAAATGCGTTTGGTAATTGGCCAATTCCTGCTGAAATTTTAACTGTTGCTGAAATTTTACAGCAAAATGGATATGTTACAGGAGCTTTTGGAAAATGGGGATTAGGTGCTCCAGGTTCAGAAGGCGATCCAAATAATCAAGGATTTGATGAGTTTTTCGGGTATAATCATCAAACTTTAGCACATAATTATTATCCGGCTTATTTAAATCACAATCAGGATACGGTATGGCTGAAAGACAATGAAGGGACTGGAGAAGGGATTTACGCCCCGATTCCAATTCACGAGCATGCTATAAAATTTATTGTAGAAAATAAAGACAAGCCATTTTTTATGTATTATCCTTCTGTTATTCCTCATGCAGAGCTTTTTGCCCCAGAAGAATACATGGCAAAGTACCGGGGTAAATTTCTTCCAGAAAAAGAATACAAAGGAGCAGATGAAGGTGCTCCTAGATATAAAATTGGTGGTTATGGTTCGCAGCCTGAATCTCACGCTGCATTTGCTGCAATGGTAAATCTTTTAGATGATCAGGTAGGAGAAATTGTAGCAAAGTTGAAAGAACTTGGAATTGACGATAACACAATTATTATGTTTTCGTCTGACAATGGACCTCACATGGAAGGCGGAGCAGACCCAGACTATTTTGATAGCAATAGTATTTACAAAGGTTATAAACGCGATTTATACGAAGGAGGAATAAGAGTACCAATGATTGTTAAGTGGCCGGGCAAAATAGAAGCTGCAAGTAAATCAAATCATATTTCAGCATTTTGGGATATTCTGCCAACAATTACAGATTTAATTGATGCCCCAACTCCTGAAAATATCGATGGAATTTCGTTTCTGCCAAGTTTATTGGGAGATAAAGAACAAAAACAACACGATTATTTATATTGGGAGTTTCATGAGCGAAGTGGAAGAAGAGCTCTCAGAAAAGGTGATTGGAAACTTGTTCAATACAACGTTTTAACACCGGAAAAAACTAGTACAGAATTATACAATTTAGCCAACGACGAGGGAGAAGAGAAAGATGTTGCAAGCAATAATCCTGACATTGTGAAAGAACTTGAAGCGTTGATGAATTCAGCAAGAACAGAATCGGATGTTTTTAAATTTGAGTCGCCAACTATTATTAGATAATAAACAGTTATGATTAAGATAATTTCAATTTTTATTATCGCTGTTCTATTTAGTTGTACAAATAGCAATGAGAATAGTAAAAAGGAGCAAGAATACATTTTAGTTGATGCCAAAACTAAGGTGTATAATAAGGATGGCACCCGGAGTTATAAAGATTATAAACCGTTTAAAACCAGGCCTGTTAATTTGTTATTGGGTTACGAACAACCACTTCAGGCAATTGGCACAAGTAAATATGGAGGCCGGTTGGACAGAAAAGTTGAAGCAACAGGTTTTTTTCATGTCAAAAAAATAAATGACCGCTGGTGGGGAGTCGATCCATTAGGATACCAATATATTAATGTTGCATTAAACAGTATTACTACGGGCAAGTCGGAGGGTACTAAAAAAGCTTTAATAAATAAGTTTGGTACAGAAGAGAACTGGTTAAAAGAGACTATTGATATTTTGCATAAAAATGGATTTAATTGTGCTGGTTCCTGGTCTAACTATGAAGCTATTATTGAAGCAAATAAAACTGCGGAACGACCAATGGCTTATACCGTAAACTGGAGTTTTATGAGTAGTTATGGGAGGAAACGAGGTGGAACATATCAGCAGCCAGGACACACTGGTTATCCAAACAATGCAATATTCGTTTTCGATCCTGAATTTGAAATCTTTTGCGATGAACATGCAAAACAATTAGAAGCGTTAAAAGACGATCTGAACTTGTTTGGCCATTTTTCTGATAACGAAATGCCATTTAAATTTAATGCACTCGATAATTATCTGTCACTTCCAAAAGAAGATCACGGATATAAAGCAGCTGCCAAATGGTTGATAGAACAAAATATTAGTGTAAATGAAATAACGGATGACCACAGAGAAATTTTTATGGCAATTGTAGCCGACAAATATTTTTCAATTGTTTCAAATGCAATTAGAAAATACGATCCAAATCATATGTACATCGGTGCTCGTTTTTATAGTCGCGAAAAAAATCACGAAAGATTTATGAAAACTGCAGGAAAATATATCGATATAATTTCGAATAACTACTACAATCATTGGACTCCAGATTTAAACGATATGACAAATTGGACAGAGTGGACAGGACGCCCTTTTATTGTTACAGAATATTACACCAAAGGCGAAGATTCGGGAATGGGAAATACAAGTGGTGCCGGCTGGATTGTTAGAACACAAAAAGATAGAGGACTTTTTTATCAGAATTATAACCTTGCTCTGCTAGAATCTAAAAATTGCGTAGGTTGGCATTATTTTAAGTATCAGGATAACGATCCTACTGCAAAAGGTGTTGATCCTTCAAACATTGATGCCAATAAAGGAATAGTTAGCAATCGATATATAGAGTGGACTCCAATGATGGAAAAAATGAATGAACTAAACCTTTTTGTCTATGATATCGTTGACCACTTTGATCATTAAAAGATTTATGAAATTTTTAATTGAAAGAGGCAGTATCTAATAGTGCGAAAAAATTAGAAGAATACCAAGTCGAGGAATTTCGTCTTTTAAATTAACGTTGAAACACCAAGTTTTTAATGGTGAAATTGAAAATAAACGGAAATAAAAATATATTTGCAATCAAGAAAGTAACAATTATTCAAAAAATAAAAATCATGAAAAGACTTATTATTCTTATAGTACTTGCAGTTTTTACACAGTCATTTAACACTTCGCAAGCACAAGAAATAAAACCTGCAGAAGTTAAAAAAGTAATGAAACAAGTTGCTGATTGGCAAATTGAACATGTAACCGATTTGTATAGTGGAAAAAAGAAAACTCACCATCCATTGGATTGGACGAAAGGTGCATTGTACATAGGAATGGTAAAATGGGCCTCAATTGCTGCTGATGACAAGTACTACAACTGGCTTAAAAAAATTGGTGAAGATCACGAATGGAAACTTCACCGTCGCCAATATCATGCTGACGAT
>DAOVTY010000019.1 GCA_030632865.1 Bacteroidota bacterium | reverse complement strand
TTCAAAAAAACACTTACAAAATATATAGTTTTCTAAGAGGCACTATTTATATAGACAATCCAGATAATGGTAATGTTTTATGAAAATGGAAATAGATAACAAAAATGAAAGTATTTACTAATTATTGTTAAAAATTGGATTTCCCCCACTGAAATGAATCGACATTAAAATCTGCTAAATTTAAAACTCGCTCAACAACTGTTTCTGCAACCTCCTCAATTGTTTGCGGTTTGCTATAAAACGAAGGTGTTGCAGGGCAAATAACTCCGCCAGCCAGTGTTATGGTTTTCATGTTTTCGATATGAATTAAACTGTACGGTGTTTCACGCGGAACTACAATTAATTTTCTTTTCTCTTTTAACATTACATCGGCAGCACGCGTTATTAAATCATCAGAAATTCCATGTGCAATTCTGCCTAAAGTTCCCATAGAGCAAGGACAAACAATTAATGTATCGAACTTAGAAGAACCTGATGCAAAAGGAGCATAAAAATCATCTTTTTCGTAAATACAAAATGGGGATTCCGGATTAAAATCTTCGTTTAACTCATACTTCCAAATATCCAATGCATTTGTAGAAAAAACAACTCCAACCTCGTTAAGTTGCTCTTTTATTTCGTGTAATTTATCAAACAAAATTTTCGCGTATATAGAACCACTGGCTCCGGTTACCGCAACTACAATTTTACGTTTCATTTTAATTGAATTTTAACATGATATTTTAACTACCTGAAATAACTTTTATCTATCAACCCGATAATATAATGCCAGAGAAATAACATTATTAAATTGATTGCTTAACCAATAATAGTTGAAATCATCTCCAGGATGTCCACGAATTGGAATAACAGACAATGCAAATCTCAAATCAATTTTCATATTATCAGTAAAATCAAACTGAAAACCAACCAAAGCTTGTAAGTCAATGGTATTAAATGCATTTTGATCTTCAACTGGAAATTCACCATAATTATCATATTCCTTAGCATGAATCAAAAATCCGGTTGATATACCAGCAATTATACTTCCTCTATCGTTAGTTCTAAACGCCATGTACGCCGGAATATCAATGTATCCCAACCTCATAATATATTTCTCTGGAGTTTTTTCCTTAGGTTTATTCCTGGCACCTTTTTGCGAATATTTAATTTCCATTGCTCCAAAAATGGCAGGTGCAAAATCGGTTTGAACATAAAAACCACCCACAAATCCGGGTTTATGATATCCTTTATAATTATCTCCTTCCACCTGTGATGCATTGTATCCGGCCAGAAGCCCGCCTTCAAATCGTTGTGCTAAAACAACATTTACCAGTAAAATAAAAAGAGCTGGAATAATTATTTTTTTTACCATTTTATTGCAATTTTTCAAGTTTCAATTTTAACTCTTTTATTCCATCTCCCGCCTTTTTCTCTATGTATGTAACATTTTGTTGATGAACAGCAGGACGATTTGGATCTACAACAAATATATGAATTTCTGGCCGAGTGTAATTTACCAACCCAGCCGCAGGATAAACTGCAAGCGAAGTTCCGATTACTACAAGAATATCAGCATTCTGAATAATAGGAATTGCCTCTTGCATTGCAGGAACCGCCTCTCCAAACCACACAATATGTGGTCGTAGTTGGCTACCCAATTCGCAAAAATCCCCAAATTTTAACTCCCAATTTTTCATTGTATAAATCAAGCTAGAGTCAATAGTACTTCGCACTTTCCTGAGTTCGCCATGTAAATGTAAAACATTTGTACTGCCTGCTATTTCATGCAAGTCGTCAACATTTTGGGTTACAATATTAACATCAAACCACTTTTCTAATTCAGCAATACCAACATGCCCAGTATTTGGTTTAGTTTCAAAAAGTTGCTTTCGTCGTTCGTTATAGAAACGCATTACCAACTCCCCATTATTTTCCCATGCTTCCGGACTAGCAACTTCAGTAACATCATATTGTTCCCAAAGCCCACCCATATCGCGAAAAGTTTTTAACCCACTTTCCTGACTCATGCCAGCACCCGAGAGAATTACCAGATTCTTCTTCATGCATTAAAAATACGATAATTAAATAAATTCAAAAAAATCATTTTCTCACACAATTTAAAATGAATTCTCCTATTTTTGTAACAATGATTGACCATGCTACCATAGAACGAATTATTGATACTGCTGAAATTTCAGATGTAGTTTCCGATTTTGTAACGCTACGCAAAAGAGGGGTTAATCAACTAGGATTATGTCCGTTTCATAACGAAAAAACACCATCTTTTACTGTTTCATCAGCCAAAGGAATTTTTAAATGTTTTGGCTGCGGAAAGGGAGGTAACTCGGTGAATTTTATTATGGAGCACGAAAACCTGACTTACCCGGAGGCATTAAAATGGTTGGCAAAAAAATACAATATTGAGATTGTTGAAAAGGAGGAAACCGAGGAGCAAAAACAGCAGAAAGACGACCGCGAAAGTATGATGATTGTTTCGTCGTACGCTCAAAAATATTTTACTCGGTATTTGTGGGAGGAAAACGAGGGACGAACAATTGGATTAAGTTATTTTAGAGAGCGAAGTTTTAGAGACGATATTCTGAAAAAATTTGATGTTGGTTTTGCTCCCGACGGAAAAACACCATTCACCGAAGCAGCACAAAAAGAGGGATATAAAATTGATTTTCTGGAAAAAACCGGGCTTACAATTAAGCGCGACGATTGGCTGCGTGACCGATTTGCAGGGCGGATAATGTTTCCTATTCGTAATATTGCAGGACGAGTAATTGCATTTGGCGGTCGTATTTTAAAAGAGGATAAAAAAATAGCAAAATATCTCAATTCGCCAGAGTCGGAGATTTACCATAAAAGCCGTGTTTTATACGGAATATTTCAGGCGAAACGAGAAATCTCTAAAACAGAAAAATGCTATTTGGTAGAAGGTTATACCGATGTGCTTTCTATGCACCAAGCTGGTATTGAAAATGTTGTGGCATCGTCGGGTACGGCGTTAACGCCCGACCAAATTAGATTAATAAAACGGTTTACGCCAAACATTACTATAATTTACGATGGCGATGAGGCAGGAATAAAAGCATCGTTGCGCGGAATAGATTTGGTTTTAGAAGAGGGTATGAATGTAAAAGTTCTGCTACTTCCGCAAGGAGAAGATCCCGACTCTTTTGCAAAGAAAATGGGTGCAACAGGTTACTTAAAATATATAGAAGAAAACGAAGCTGATTTTATTCAATTTAAAACTCGTCTTCTTTTAAAAGATACCGAAAACGACCCCATAAAAAAGGCAGGTTTAATATCCAATGTAATTCGTTCGGTATCAGTAATTCCCGATGCAATTACACGCTCGGTTTATATTAAAGAATGTAGCAGATTATTAGGTGTAAATGAGGAAGTTTTATATACCGAAGTTCGTAAACAAAAAGTAAAACAGAGCGAAGAGTTTCGCAAAAAAGAGTTCAGAGAAAAAGCTAAAAAGGCAGCAACAAAACCTGAACCTATAGAAAAAGAAAAAACTACTCAGTTTTTAGTTGAAGAACTTGAATTTCTGCGTTTTCTCTTGAAGCATTGCAAAATGCCTTTATTTGAAATTGAAGGTGACAACTCTAATGAAACTGTGATAATAAGTGTTGGAGAATTTATGATTCAAGAATTGGAGGTAGATGAATTAGTTTCGGAAAATCCGCTGTTTAAAAAAATGTTCTACGAGGTTAGCAGCATATTAGATAGTAAGGATATTGATACCTGGAAATATTTCACTCAACATCCTGACGGTGAGATAAGTCAGTTAGCAACAGATTTACTTTCAGAAAAATATGTAGAGAGTAAAAGGTGGGCAAAAGCAGGTGCTTTTATGGAGCGCGAAGAAGATATACTTGAGGTTTTAATTCCTAAAATTGTTAACGAATACAAATTTAATAAAATAAAAATTTTGGAAGCAGATATCGAAGTTCAGATAAATATAGCATCTGATATAAAAGATTACGATAAAGTTTTCGACCTTTTAAATACTATGACAAATTTGAAAAAAGTTGAAAAAGAACTTGCTGAAAAATTGGGTAGCCGCACCATTAATTAATTAAAAATATGCGTACACTTTTTATAGAAAACCGGAAAGAAATTGATGAAATAATAAGGGCGTGTAAAACCTGTTTCATGGCAATGTCGGAAAATGGGCAACCTTACGTTTTACCATTAAATTTTGCTTTAGAAGACGATTCTGTGATTTTGCATTCTGCACCATCGGGAAGAATGTGGGATACGCTTAAAGTAAATAACAAGGTGAGTATTAACTGGACTTTGGGTGAAGATTTAGCTTGGCAAGACGAAAAAGTTGGTTGTAGTTACCGTGTAAAATCGAGGTCGGTATTAGTTGAGGGAGAAGTTGAGTTTATCGATAATTTTGAGGAAAAAGAGCGTTGCATGAAATTGCTAATGGCACAATACAGCAACAACGAATTTAAATTTAGTGCTCCAGCAATAAAAAATGTGGGGGTTTTAAAAGTTCATATAAAAACTATTACTGCAAAAGAGTTTGGAGCAAAAGCAGTTACTACGTGGAATAGATAAGCACTTATTTTTATTGAGTTTAATTCTATGCAACTCCTCAACGTCTAACTTATCTTTTAATCGAGTAGATGAAATTTTGCTTTGAATTAAATCATTAAAGCTAAGTACATTATAATGAAATTCCTCTTTTTCAACTAATTCACTTTCCTTTAAAGCTTCATAAAAACTCTTGCCCGGATTAAAATTAGTAATTATTTCGAGTTCGAAAACTGGACTTATTTTTATTGAAATATTTTGCTCTCCTCTTTTTACCTTGTCAGGAATATCTCCTAAATTATAATTTAATTCACTAAAAGTAGATAGCAAGTTTTTCAGATTTTTTTCATGAATATCAATCCAAAAATCAAGGTCTGCAGAGTGGCGCTGAAAACCGTGAAAATTTACTGCACCGCCACCTACTAATATCATTTCAAGATGATGCTTATTTGCAGCTTTTATAAAAAATTCAATTCTTTCGGGGAAGTTATCTAATAAACTCATTCTATAATAAAATTATTTTTTGCCCGGTTCGGATGTGGTTCATCCTTTGCAAAAACTTGCATCTCTTCACAAAGTTTCAAAAAAAATATTAATCGTTCATGAGGAGTTCGGGCAAGTGCTTCGTTTAAGCGGCGTTTATTATTCTCCTTTTTTGATGCAAAAAATATTTTTTGTTCTGTTTCCATTGTTTAAAAGTAGTAATTATTCCACTTGAAAAAAAACCAAAAAATTGAAGTTGCTTAAAGTCAAATTGAATATTCTATCTTTAGAAAAAAAGCAGATGATTTTTGTAACGGGTGGAACAGGATTGGTAGGGGCGCATTTATTGTTCGAATTAACTTCGGCGGGTAAAAAAGTAAAGGCGCTAAAAAGAAGAAAAAGCGATCTGCAACAGGTTTTAAAAACCTTTTCGTACTATTCCAAAAATTCACAAAATCTTTTTAACCAAATTGAGTGGGTTGATGGCGATATTCTTGAATATTTCTCTCTGGAAAAATTATTGACAGGGATTTCAGAGATTTATCATTGTGCAGCTATTGTATCTTTTCAGAAAAAAGATCGTAGTAAAATGATTTCTAATAATGTGGAAGGAACAGCAAATTTGGTAAATGCGGCCATAGAAAATGGAGTTTCAAAAATTTGCCATGTAAGTTCGATTGCCGCATTGGGACGATTAGAAAATGGCGAACTAATTACTGAAGAAACAAACTGGGTTCCGGTTAAAAAAATATCGGGTTATTCTGAAAGCAAATTTTTTTCGGAAGCAGAAATTTGGCGCGGAATTGAAGAGGGTTTAGACGCTGTAATTGTAAATCCATCTATAATTTTAGGACCGGCAAATTGGGAAAACGGAAGTGCCAAAATGTTTAAAACCATTTGGGATGGAATGAAATTTTATACAAGAGGAATTACCGGTTTTGTTGATGTAAAAGATGTTGCTCGTGCAATGATTGAGCTAATGGAAGAGTCTAATTTTGAAATATGTAAAAATCAGCGTTACATTCTAAATTCTGAAAACTTAAGTTACCAAAACGTTTTCAACCAAATTGCAAACGAATTAGAAAAAACAAAACCAACCATTTTTGCTTCCAATTTTATACTAAGTATTGCGTGGCGAATTGCAGTATTTGTTAGTTGGGTTAGAGGTAAACAGTCTATGATAACTCGCGATTCTGTGGCTAATTCAAACAAAACAAATAATTTTGATGGAAGTAAAATTACAAGGGAACATGACTTTAAATATCTCCCAATTTCAGATTCAATAAAAAGAACTGCAAGGGTTTTAAAGAAAGACATGCAATTGTAAAACCACGTTATTCTGAAAACGGATATAAATATGTTGATGACAAAATATTGAGTTTTCTTTCTGCATTCAATATAATAACAGCATACTACTTTAGGCATGAAAAACCAACAAAGGTGTATTCGAATGAAATGCCATTTTACGTGCAAGGCTTGGATTAAACAATCTCGAAATCATGTTTCTTTTGTGCGTGGTAAGCGATAAAATATCTATTTTTTCATCTTCAATAAAATGCTCGAGCGACTCTAAAGCATTGTTACCAACAATTAATCTACATTCAAATGCCTCACTTCTATATTTCTCTTTCAAAATATTTTTCATTCCATTTAATTTTGCCAAATCCCAACCATTACCAGTTGGCTGTCCAACATGTGCACAAACTACTTTTATATCAAACGGGTAAAGTATTGCCATTAATTTATCAATTGCCACAAAATCTTTTTCATCAAAATTAGTGGCGTACAAAATATTAGAAAAATGTTTTAAATCTTGCTGTGGAGCACTTTCAGGAACTATCAAAACCGGAACGCGGGCATTGTACATAACATCTGCAGCAACACTACCAACCGTTTCTTTTTGTGCTGAATTTCCTGAACTGCCCATCACAATTAATTGAGATTTATTTTCGTGTGCATAAGCTAAAATATCCTCCTCGGCGTACCCCGATTTAATTATAAACTCAGAAGTAATTGTCTTCCATTTTTCTTTCCCAATTTCATCTGCCAATGTCGATATAAACTCCTGAAAATTACTATTAGCACTTGTTTCGGCATACTCAATTTTTGTTAATAGTGCCGAATCATAAGCATACACATCGCTATACGGAATTGAGTGAATTAGCGGATTGATATAACTGTGCATAAAAACCAATTTAACTTGTAAATGGCTTGCAATATTAAATGCCATTTTACATGCTTTCTTAGAATTTACAGAAAAATCAATAGGGACTAAAATATGTCGTTCGTTTTGATTTGGTTGATTTTCTATAACGATCATTTTTTTTCCAAGAAAATCATCCAAAATTGGGATGGCGCCATTAAGATTTTTTTCAAGAATTTTAACTCGAACAGTTGAAGATGCAGCTCCCTCTATTAAATTTATATTTTCAAGGTCGCAATCAATCTCTTTTGCCTCAAATCGCATTTTTAAAATAAGTGCTTTGGAATAAGGCAAAACTACGATAGTAATTAATTTTTCTTCCATGACTTTTAACTTTAGACAATCTTTTAATTAAACAATGAACATACTATTCGTTTATTCGTGTAAAGTCAAAGAATGTTTCAAAATAGGAGATAAAATTTATAAAAATGGGGCGATCCAAACGAACCGCCCCACATAGTATATTACTATATCTTCTTATAATTATATTCCGAAAGATTTTTTAATTTCATCAACAAAATCTAGTTTTTCCCATGTAAAAAGTTCAACCTTTTTTTCAACTTTTCCAGCATAAGGCGATTCGAATATTTTTGTAACTGTCACAGGAATTCTTCCCATGTGTCCGTACGCTGCAGTTTCTAGATAAATTGGGTTGCGCAACTTTAAACGCTCTTCAATTGCTGCCGGGCGCAAATCGAAAATAGCTTTTACTTTCTCTGCAATTTCTGCATCGGAAATAGAGACATTTGCCCTGCCGTAACTATTTACGAAAACTCCAACCGGTTCTGCAACTCCAATTGCGTATGCAAGTTGCACCAAAATCTCGTCGGCAACTCCTGCTGCAACAAGGTTTTTTGCAATATGGCGCGATGCATACGCTGCCGAGCGGTCAACTTTCGATGGGTCTTTTCCAGAGAATGCTCCACCACCGTGTGCACCACGTCCGCCATAAGTGTCAACAATAATTTTTCGTCCGGTTAACCCGGTGTCTCCGTGAGGACCACCAATAACAAATTTCCCGGTTGGATTTACATGATAAATAATATCGTCGCCAAAAAGTACTTGCAAGCGCTCTGGTAATTTAGTTTTTACACGTGGAATTAAAATGTTAATAACATCGTCTTTTATTTTTGCCAACATCGGTTCGTCTGCATCAAACTCGTCGTGTTGTGTTGAGACAACAATTGTATGTACTTTTTCCGGAATATTTTCGGCCGTGTATTCTATCGTAACTTGCGATTTTGAGTCGGGACGTAAATAAGTCATCACTTTTTGTTCGCGACGAATATCCGCCATTTCTTGCAAAATAACATGCGATAAATCTAACGAAAGTGGCATGTAATTATCGGTATCTTTACTGGCGTAACCAAACATCATTCCCTGGTCGCCTGCCCCCTGATCTTTTTTAACTTCGCGGTCAACACCACGGTTAATATCATCACTCTGTTCGTGAATAGCAGTTAATACACCGCACGAATCTCCATCAAAACGATACTCTGCTTTTGTATAACCAATTTTATTAATTACGTTGCGTGTTACTTCCTGCACATCAACATAAGCACTTGATTTTACTTCTCCGGCAACAACAACTTGCCCAGTTGTAACCAGCGTTTCTATAGCTACTTTTGAATTGGCATCGAATGCCAGAAACTGGTCTAACAGTGCATCCGAAATTTGGTCGGAAACTTTGTCGGGATGCCCTTCAGACACCGACTCACTGGTAAATAAATAATTCATAATACAATATATTTTAACCGGAACTCCGGTATTTATTACTTAAATAAATTGTAGGATATAAATTTGAGAAGCTGCATGCAGCGATTGCTTTAGCATTTTTTTATGTGGTTGCAATCAATCTCAAATTTATCCACTTAACGGTACAAATGTAATATTCTTATTTTGAATACAAACGTTATTTAGAATTATTTTAAATTCAGGTGGTTCAGTTTATAAAACCATTTTATTATTTGAAGAATAATAATTTACCCCATCAAAATAAAATCCACTCCTTCAACATATTTTGCCTTTAAAAGAAACTCTTTAATTTGTTTGCGAACGCCTAATTTTGTAACCATTGACACAATAAAAATCTTGCCAGATTTTGGAATTTCTTCGTAATGAATTGTTGTTTTCAGAGTGGTTTTATCTTTTACAAGATCAATAAAACCATCGATAATAATTCCCTCATTTTCGAGTAGCTTTACGCGTTGGCGAGTTTTTCGCCCGGCTCCCCAAACCCAAATATTTGGATAAAAAGGATTGTTTATCGCCGACCAACTTTTAAAGTATTTTGCTTTAGTTTTAAAAAATGCTTCGGTAGAATAACGTTTATCAGTGCGGGTTAAACGGGAAGAATAGTCGTGCCACTCTAAAAGTGGTTCATTTAACTTTGCCATTTTTACTCCAGCTTCTAAATAGCGCAATTGCATTTCGTAATCTTCCGGAAAATCTCCATCGAAACAACCACCATATTTTTTAAAAATTTCTTGCCTGAAAAGAATAGTGGGATTAATAATTGGAATTTCCACAAATCGATTCAATTCAATATTTTCTGATGAATGAAAAGAGTTTGCCCAATCTACAAATCGCTGAAATCCTGCTGTGTTTTCTTTATGCGGAACATATTTTACTTCGGTGCCAACAAACCCAACATCTGGGTTACTATTTAAAAATTGCAACTGCTTCTCAATTCGCCGGGGCATCGAAATATCGTCGGCATCCATTCTTGCAATAAACTTTCCACTAGCGTTTTCTAAGCCACAATTCATTGCATTTGCTACACCTTGTATTCCTTCATTTAGTAATCTAATTCGCAAGTCAGTTTCAGCTAAATGTTCTACAATCAATAAACTTTTATCTGTTGAATTATTATTGATTAACAGCAACTCAAAGTCCTGAAAAGATTGATTCAAAATGCTTTTCACTGCCAATTCTAAAGTTTTTTCAGCATTAAAAAAAGGTAGAATTACTGAAATTTCCGGACTCATTAGAATTAATTTTTTAATGAAAATTACTTTATAATCCCAAAGGATTTTAATGTTTGTAGAGATATTTATTTGTGCTAGGAATGCGACTAGAATCCGAATCGTATATTTTTATATGAATCATTTTTTCTGTGAATTTAAGACCTCACTAAAATCTTTTTGTCTTGCTATTTATTACAAACAATCTCAAATCTATTTCTGCGTGAGTTCCTGAAAAACACTTTCCAGATTTTGTTGCTTCTCATTTAAAGTTAAAAGAATAAGACTGTTATCTACTGCAAACCTAAAAATAGCAGAACGAATATCAATTTCTTTATCCGATTCAATCTCCCAAATATTGTTTTTAAACACAGCATTTTCAACACCTGCAATTTCCATAATTTGGTTTTTATTTACTGGTAAATTAAATTCAGCAAATACAATTTGATTTTTATTTAAACTTCCACTTTTAACTTCAGCAATTCCTCCATCGGCAACAATTTTGCCCTTATTAATAATAATAATTCTACTGCAAACCGCCTCCACTTCTTGCATAATATGCGACGAAAGCATCACTGTTTTTTCTTTACCAACCTGTCTTATTAATTCCCTAATCTCTTCCAACTGATTTGGATCGAGTCCGGTTGTTGGTTCATCTAAAATTAAAATTGATGGATCGTGAATTAGTGCTTGTGCCAACCCAACACGCTGACGATAACCTTTCGAAAGTGCACCAATTTTTTTATGTTGCTCATCACCCAAACCTGTTAGTTCTATCATTTCGGCAACACGTTGTTTTTTATTTTTAAGGTGATAAAAGCCGGCTGTAATTTCCAGAAACTCTTTAATGTAAAGTTCGGTATAAAGAGGATTCTGTTCTGGTAAATATCCAATATTCTTTTTAATTTCGATATTATTAGATGAAATTTTCTGATTATTTATGAATACTTCACCCGAATCGAAGGGCAAATAACCGGTAATAATTTTCATCATTGTAGATTTGCCTGCACCGTTTGGACCTAAAAAACCAACAAGTTCGCCTTTTTTTATGGTAAAACTCACATTATTTAGAGCCTTCTGCTTTCCAAATAGTTTTGTTATGTTCTTAGTTTCTATAGTCATACAATTATAAATGAAAACAAAAATAGTCTATTCTTTTTATATTGAAAGCATTAGTTTAAATTTGCATTTCAGTAAAATAGAATAATTCAATGAAAGATCTTCGTTTCAATTACATAAAGGATTTAACCAAGTACGAAAGGCAAGAAACGTACGAAGTAAATATTGGCGGTGTTCCAGTTGGTGGAAACAACTCGGTTCGTATTCAAACAATGACCGATACCGACTCTAAGGATACCGATGCAACAGTTGACCAGTTAGAGCGCGTAATTCTTACCGGGGCAGAATATGTTCGGGTTACTGTTAAGGGAATTCACGATGCAGAAAACCTAAAAAATATTAAAAAGGAATTAGTATCGCGTGGGTACGATACTCCGCTGATTGCTGATATTCATTTCAATCCGAAACTTGCAGAAATTGCAGCACAAAGTATCTCTAAAATCCGAATTAACCCGGGAAATTTCTACGACAAAAGAGCCAAGTTTCAAAATAAAGTTTACACTGAAAATGAATACAAAGCTGAATTAGTGAAAATTGAGGAGCAATTTATTCCTTTTTTGAAAATGCTTAAAAAAACCAAGACGGCGTTAAGAATAGGAGCAAATCACGGTTCACTTTCAGACCGAATTATGAGTCAGTTTGGAAATACTCCCTCTGGAATTGCAGAATCTGTAATGGAGTTTTTACGTATTTGCAAGAAGGTTGATTTTAATGATGTTATTGTATCTATTAAATCGAGTAATACTCGCGTAATGGTTTACACAACTCGTTTACTTAATTATAAAATGCGTTTGGAAGGCATGGAATTTCCATTTCATTTGGGAGTTACTGAAGCTGGCGAAGGAGAAGATGGTCGTATTAAATCGGCTGTTGGAATTGGAGCATTATTAGCAGACGGAATTGGTGATACAATTCGAATTTCTTTAACAGAAAGACCTATTAAAGAGATTCCGGTTGCACAAAAACTTGTAAACCATTTTAAAAGTTACGAATTTCACGAGCCAATATCTGCGCCGTTAGTTGCACAAACCAATCCATTTGAATACGAGCGACGTTCAACCCGCCCCGTATTAAATATGGGCGACAAACAATTACCGATTGTAGTTGCCGATTTGGGAGAACATAGCCTGCGCGAAATGATTCCAATTCGAGGAAAATTAATTCCTGATTATTTTATTTCTGATGATGTAATTTTGGATATTAACGGAGAGGAATATCCTATAATGTCTCTCGAAGAGTACTTATTTGAAAGTACACGTTGGGGGCGATTAAAATTTATCCGAACGAATAAACAAGAGTTCGATAAATTTATGGATATGCACCCCGAAATTATTACCAAACTAAAACAAACCCGGAAAACGGTATTGATTCTTGAAAGTTTCAATAAAAATCCGATGGCTGAGTTACGTGCATTCTTTATGACACTTGACACTCACATATGGAAAGTTCCGGTTATTATTTATCGCAGATACAAAGAGTCTCTTTTAGAAGATCTTCAGATAAAGGCTTCGGCAGATTTAGGCGGACTGTTTATTGATGGTTATGGCGATGGAATTTGCATCTCTAACGATAGCGAAAATATAACATTTACCGAGCTAAAAGATTTAGGTTTCG
The DNA here is from genome assembly GCA_030632865.1 of Bacteroidota bacterium. Lineage (GTDB taxonomy): Bacteria > Bacteroidota > Bacteroidia > Bacteroidales > Prolixibacteraceae > Draconibacterium. The sequence goes on along the minus strand of DAOVTY010000019.1, from coordinate 6,230 downwards.
GAATTTTGCAAGCAAGCAGAATGCGAGTTTCAAAAACCGAATTTATATCTTGTCCGGGCTGTGGCCGAACACTTTTCGACTTACACGAAACTACACTTGAAGTTAAAGAGCACTTTAAACACCTCGATCATTTAAAAATAGGAATTATGGGATGTGTGGTTAATGGTCCGGGAGAAATGGGCGATGTTGACTACGGATTTGTAGGAACAGGAACCGATAAAGTAAGTTTGTATAAAGGCTTGAAACCTATAAAAAGACATATTCTTCGCGAAAATGCGGTGGAAGAATTAGAACAACTAATTCGTGAAAATGGCGATTGGAAAGACCCGGAATAATTTATTATTAGTCTTTATATTCAGTCAACTGTCAGGTTCAAAATCTACCGTCTAAATAATCTATATATTTTTATTTATCTTCTTCAATATTTAATTGATATTTGGAGTAATTTCCCAAATCGTAAATAAAAATAATATTATGGCTAGAACTTATTGGAAACCCGGAACAATTATTTACCCACTGCCTGCAGTAATGGTGAGTTGTGGAGAAAACCCCGAAGAGTATAATATAATTACAATTGCGTGGACAGGAACAATTAACAGCGATCCACCAATGTGTTATATATCAGTCCGCCCAGGACGACATTCGTACGATATTATTAAACGCACTGGTGAGTATGTAATTAATCTCACCACCGAGAAACTTGCCAAAGCAACAGATTGGTGCGGTTGTAGGTCGGGCAAAAAATACGATAAATGGAAGGAGATGAACCTGACACCGGCACCTGCAAAAATTGTAAAAGCACCAATTATAGAAGAGTCTCCGGTTAATATCGAGTGCAAAGTAAAAGACATTGTAGAACTTGGCTCACACCACATGTTTATTTCAGAAGTGGTTGGCGTTTCGGTTGACGATAAATATTTGAATAAGGATGGCGCATTTAGTTTTTCGAAAGCTAATCCGCTGGTTTACAGCCATGGGCATTATTTTGGAATGGGCGATATAATAGGAAAATTTGGTTGGTCGGTTGAGAAGAAAAAGAAGAAAAAGCTCGACACAAAGACTAGAAAACACTAAGAGATAATTATTAAGAGATTTAAAAACAGAAATATACAACAGATTACCAATTAAATCTGTGGCTCATAAAATTTCTCAAGTACTAAGTAGTTGCAAAATTTTATATTTTTCATGAACAAAAAATCACAGGTTTTGTAATAAATAAATCTTTCTGATACGTATGCTTCAGATTAATACAAATAATTTAAATATGAAAAAAGTACACATTTTAGTAATAATTTTTTTAATGAATTTAGGAATGGTAAACGCACAAGATAATCCATTGTTGGGTGATTTTAAAACACCACACGATGCAGCGCCTTTCGATAAAATTGAGAATGAACATTTTTTACCGGCATTTAATAAATCGATACAAGATGGCGAGGCAGAAATAAAAGCTATTTTAGAAAATCAGGCTCAACCAACTTTCGAAAATACAATTCTGGCAACAGAAAAAGCCGGAAGACTATTAAGCCGAACTGCAGGTATATTTTTTAATTTGCTGAGTTCTGAAACCAATGACGAACTACAAAAAATTGCTCAGGAAATTTCGCCAAAACTCACTAAATTTCAAAACGACATAACTTTAAATCCTATTCTTTTTGAAAAGATAAAAGTTATTTATGCTCAAAAAAAGAAGCTAAACCTAACAGTTGAACAACAGACTTTACTCGAAAATAGTTACGTAGGCTTTGTTCGTCAGGGTGCAAATTTAACCGAGGAACAAAAAGATAAATTTCGTGAAATTAGCACTGAAATGTCAAAACTCACTTTAACTTTTGGCGAAAATGTACTTAAAGAGACCAACAATTACGATCTCCAAATTACCGATAAATCAAAATTGGCTGGCTTACCAGAAGGTGTTTTGGAAGCAGCTGCCGGAAAAGCAAAATTGAAAGAAAAAGAGGGTTGGGTTTTTGATATTACAATGCCAAGTTATTTGCCATTCTTAAAATATGCCGATAATCGCGAACTGCGTAAAGAGTTATATTTAGCATACGGTTCAAAATCGTTTAAAGGCAATGAGTTTGACAACCAGAAAAATGTAAAACGGATTACTGAATTACGACTGGAACAAGCTATTTTATTGGGTTATAAAAATTATGCCGACTATGTTTTAGAGCGCCAAATGGCAATGAATACCAAAGGAGTTTATACGCTTTTAGATGATTTGTACGAAGCCTCTTTTAATGTTGCAAAAAAGGAAAAAGCAGAAATTCAGGAGTTTGCAAATAAAAGTGGTTTTACCGGAGAAATTATGCCGTGGGACTGGAGTTATTACAGCGAAAAACTAAAGGTTGAAAAATTCGATTTGAATGACGAAATGCTAAAACCTTATCTTGAATTGAGTAATGTTGTGGACGGAGTTTTTGGTTTAGCAACAGAATTATATGGAATAGAATTTAAGACAAACAAAAATATACCTGTTTATAATAGCGAAGTTACCGCATATGAAGTTTTTGACGCTGATGGTACATTCTTGTCAGTTTTTTATACCGACTTTCATCCGCGCCCAAGTAAACGTGGCGGAGCCTGGATGAATGATTTTAAAAGCCAGTGGAAAGAAAATGGTGTAGATTCGAGGCCTCACGTTACAATTGTAATGAATTTTACACGCCCCACAGAAACAAAACCTGCACTTCTAACATTCTCCGAAGTGGAAACTTTCTTGCACGAGTTTGGTCATGCCCTACATGGAATGTTGGCAAATTCGACATATTCAAGCTTGTCTGGCACAAGTGTTTATCGCGACTTTGTTGAGCTGCCTTCGCAAATTATGGAAAACTGGGCAGTTGAAAAAGAGTTTCTCGACCGTTTTGCAGTTCACTATAAAACAGGCGAAAAAATTCCGGCTGAGTTAGTTCAAAAAATTATTGATTCGCAAAATTACCTTGCCGGTTATCTTTCTATTCGTCAGCTTAGTTTTGGTTATCTAGACATGGCCTGGCATACTTTAGAAAAACCATACAATGGCGAAGTAAAAGCTTTTGAAGAAAATGCTTGGAAGAAAACACAGATCTTTCCGTCGATTAAAGAATCGTGTATGAGTACCCAATTCGGACATTTGTTTGCAGGAGGTTACGCTGCCGGTTATTATGGTTACAAATGGGCTGAAGTTTTAGATGCAGATGCTTTTAGTTTGTTTAAAGAAAAGGGTATATTTAATAAAGAAGTTGCCGCTTCTTTCCGCGAAAATATTCTGGAAAAAGGAGGAACCGAACATCCGATGATTTTATATAAACGTTTTAGAGGACAGGAACCAACTGTTGATGCACTTTTAGAAAGAAGTGAATTGAATTAAGTTTTATATTGTCGGCAACAGTTAAAAATGATGGTATCGATTAAATTGATACCATCATTTTTTTTGCTCAAAATATTTTATACCATTTTTTAAAATTTTCAGCATAAATTTTATCAACTACTTCTTTCGGAAGTTTCAATCCACTAAATTCACCATCAATTAAATGGCTTGTCATTTTATTATCAGTTACCAAATATTCCCAATCGCGTAACCACGTTTCGTGCATTCGTTTATGAAATGATTCTTTATTTTCACCACCACTTTCACCTATATCAGTTCCGTAAAGTATTCTGTCTTGGTATTTTATAAAAAAATCATACACTTTATTATTGTCATCGCGTGTTTGATAAAACAAATCTCCCATGCGAGCTGCCATATCTACTGAAGCATTTGGGAAACGGTCTAGCCAATCTGCCAATACATCCACACTCCACTCGAGACTAGCAAGGTGGCAACCAATAAAAGTTATTTCCGGATTTTTTTTCAGCATCCTGTCGCGAGCCTCCATTTGTTCTTCGTAAGATGGATAATCGGGGTGCAAATACATGTGGTACTGCGGATTATTTGTGAAGTAATTTTTGTTGTTATTTGCCTTCATCTCTTCAATTGGCTGCCAGCAAGCTTTAGGCTCGCCCAAATGGCCAACAAGCGGAATACCCTTTTTACTTAAATGAGTAAAAATAGCATCGAATTGCGGATCGTCAATCATTATTAAAACACTGTCTTTATCACGGAATTCCATGCCAATATTTTTCCAGACTTTAACAGCAACTGCACCATCTTTTATGGTTTCATCAATCCACGAAATAGTATTTTTATCCCAAGCCGGCTTATCCCATCCATCCAAACAAAAAGTAGATGCGTATCCAAATTCTGACGGAAATTTTGAATTTAATGATTTAGTAGTTTGGTTACTTTCTATAACTTCCTCGCAATTTCCATGATATACGTTTACAGAGAACAGTTTAAAGTTATCCTTTTTGGCCTGCTCAAACGAAATACTTGCTTTGTTATAAATATGAAAATGAGCATCTATTTTTTCTACAGAAGAAAAATCTTCTATTGAATAAAAGTTATTGCATGAAACGAGAGAGAAAACAAAAATAAAAAAATATAGGTAATTGAATTTCATAACATTAGGTTTAATTTATGTTTTGAAGGTAGAAATTTTTTATTTCATTTTCTATTTGTAGTTGAAAAAATGTGCGTTCACAATTATTCTACTTGGAAATCATACAGCCAATGTAGTCAGAATAGCTCAGGAAATGGAAATGAAAAATTAACTTAATTCTAATGAATCTAAAATAGAAAATGGGTAAATCCAATTATCAGATTTGCCCATTTTTATAATTCTACAATTTTTGTTCTGCTACAGAATATCTCTATAAAAAAGCCCATGCAACAGCACAGGCTTTAAATAAGAATTTATTGCTAAATTTTTTAGTATCTATTTTGTAATGATATTTTTATTAGAACGAGAATCCAAGCTCCAATTCAAACTGATTCATTTCAATTTCAATGGTTTGACCAGATGGAGGATCCATTGGATTTTGACCAATAACACTATTGTTAAATGCATAATTCATTGCAAGGTGGAATTGGTTACCTTTTTTGCCAACTTCTTTAGATAAACCTAAAGCCAATTGATTTTGAATAATGCCAGGAGCCAAAATATTAAACATCACTTCTGATTTCTGCACCGGATTGTTACCCATTGAGAAACCCCCTCTGAAATCCCATGAATCAACACCAGAATAGTTTACTCCAATTTTGTACACCATAATATCTTCCCAACCAAAACCTGCTCCCTCATCGGTTCCAAGCGGGCTGGTCATAAGGTTTGGCATCATTGGATTTGCAATTGATTTTACATCACCATACATAATTGATTTTACATCACCCATCACAGTAAAGTCCTCAATAATTTCCCAAGAGAAACCAATAGTCCAACTGGCAGGAATATCAAAATCTCCTTGCTCTGCAAAGAGGCCGGCATAATCGTCGAATTTGGCCATCGATACTTTCGATTGGTACATTAAACCAATTGAAATATTATCGGTTAGTTGTCCCAAGTAACCAATTTTAAATCCATATCCAAAGCCGCTATCAGCACCATTCCCCGAGAGTGCTTGTGGATTTGAAGAAAAAGGTGCAAAAGAGGCAAGACCTTTTGCTTCGAATGATTGCCAAGCCAGAACAGCAGTTGCTCCCAGACTGTGTTTTTCTCCCAATTTTATTGAATAGCCAATGTTTCCGAACATTTGCATTATATTAACTCCAGTAGTTTCCGATGTTGGATCGTAAAATGTTGCAGTTGGGTAATCCGTATTCATTCCTCCATTTCCGAACAAGGAAGCCGAAATTGCCGATTTTTCTCCAAGCATCCAGTTGGCGCCAATCGAAGGAATTACAAAAAGGTTACTTTCACTTTCAACAGTTCCGGGCATTAAACCAAATGTGCCTTCCATCCCTGATGGATTTCCTGCTACAGTGTACTGGCGATTGGGATTAAACAAACTTACGCCTAATTGATAATTGTTCCCGAGGAAAGAAGCTCCAGCTGGGTTCCCATTAATTAAAGATCCCTGAAAGAAAGCAATTCCTGCTCCAGCAAAACCTTTATTAATGGTTCCGTAACCAGTACTAAAATAACCATCGGTGGCCATGGTTTGTGCAGAAATAAAGAGTGTGGCCGTTATTACAAAAAGTGCTTTTTTAAGATTTAATTTTTTCATAGTATAATTAATTTTTATTTTCCGATAAAAGTATCGCTTAAAAGCTAATGTGTTTATCATGCTGGCATGATAGTTATCATAAATAATTTATCGAAAAATATGTTTTTCATCAGGCTTTTTTAATTATGATTAATTTTGAT
>DAOVTY010000249.1 GCA_030632865.1 Bacteroidota bacterium | reverse complement strand
TAATAGTTTTGAATTTATATTTATAGAACTAAAGTAGTAACTTATTATATAAATGGTTGTCTCTTTGTTCAAAAATAATAACAGAAAAATGTCTAATATTTATATTTCAAATAAATTGGCTAAAAATGTTCCAAACATTAAACTATCTTGTATTAATTGCAATGTTCGAATGGAGCTAAAAAATGAAACACTCTGGAATGAAATACAAAGTAAGATAGAGGAATTATCTAATAATTTAAAGGTTGAAGATATTAGTAAAATACCTTCAATTTCGGCGTCTCGAAAAGCTTACAAAGCTTGTGGGAAAGACCCAGCCCGCTATCGACTTTCGGCAGAAGCTCTTTTAAGGCGAGTGCTAAAACGTAACGAAATATACCAAATTAATAATGTCGTTGATTTATTGAACCGGATCTCTATTTCTACCGGATTTTCAATTGGTGGCTACGACAGGGACAAAATTGACGGTGATGTAGTTTTTGGAGTTGGGAAAGCTAATGAGCCCTATTTGGGAATTGGTAGAGGAGCATTAAATATTGAATATCTGCCTCTTTTTAGAGATGATAAAGGTGCTTTTGGTACACCAACAAGCGACTCGGAACGAACATCTGTTTCAATGCAAACCAAACAATTTTTGATGATAATTATCGATTTTGGTATGTCGTCTCAATTAATAGAAGCAACAAATTTGGCCGTTTACTTATTAGAAAAATATGCGTATGCTACAAATTTTGAAATTAAGAATATAAAATACGATAAATAAAGAACTGGAAGGTAAATTAGCACAAAATCAAATAATTAAGTTCTTATTTTTTAATTAAATAAAATGTGTATCCGTTGGCTGACGGACACAGGGGATTGATTATGGGCGGGGTTTCACAAGAACCTTTTGAAAATAAACAATTAGAATTATATGAAAGGAATTAGTAAATTTTTATTAAAAATTTTAGGATGGAAGATAGTTGGAGGAATTGCTCCAGAAAACAAATGTATAATAATAGGAGCGCCCCACACAAGCTCATGGGATTTTGTAATATCGTGGCTATATTATAGTTCGCTTGGAGGCACTGCTAGCATATTAATGAAGAAAGATTTTTTCTTTTGGCCACTTAAGTTTCTTTTACACAAGATGGGAGCAGTTCCAATCGATCGTTCAAAAGGGGCTAATGTTATAAGACAAACTATCCATTTATTTAATGAAAGAGAATATTTGCATTTGGCAATCTCTCCGGAAGGTACTCGTAAACGAACTGAAAAATGGAAAGCAGGATTTCATCTTATTGCAAAAGAAGCGCAAATTCCAATTTATTTGGGAAGCTATGACTGGGGTGAAAAAATTGTAACTCTCGGCGATAAATTTGAAATAACTGACGATGCAAAAGCAGACATAAAACGAATGAAATATTATTATCGTGAAAAAGGAGTAATAGGAAAATATCCTGATTTATTTACAACCGATTATTAAGTTTTGAAATCAAAGTATTAAAATTAAGAACAAACTTTAATTCCGTTATCTTTAGCATTCAATATAAAAAACAATCTAAACCAGTTATAATGAGAACCAGATTCATAATTATATTTTTTGTATTTATCACTACTGTTTCTAATTCGTTCGCGCAGTACACTCCTTTTTATCAGTGGACATTACTTTCCAAATTGCAAATGGATGAAATAGTTGGAGAATCATCAGGAGAAACTGCATTAAATCATGCTATTGAAATGGTAGGATACCAGCGTAACAGACCAGCAAGTGAGTACGGTTCTGGGACTTTTCGTGAAGGAAAATATGTTTTGGACAAGCTAAGCAAATATGGAATTAGCGGAGCTAAAATTGAGCGATTTGAAGGAGGTGAGACTTGGGACGGAATAAAAGGAGAGTTGTGGGAAATTAGTCCATATAAAAGGAAACTGGCTGATTATGATGATATTGCATTGTCATTAGCACAGGGAAGCAAACCTGCCGATGTAACTGCTGAGCTGGTTTGGATTGAGGAGGGAACAGATAGCGATTTTGAAGAAGTTGATGTTAAAGGTAAAATAGTGGTTACTTCGGCTTCTGTTGGTCGAGTTCATCGTGCCGCAATTAACAATGGTGCTGTTGGCGTTGTAGCTTATGGCTCCAGTCGCGAACTAAAAGCCCCACTCGCTATTCCTGCAAGTGGAATTCGAGGAGACAATGCCACTTTTGGATTTTATTTAACACCTCGCGATGGTTATAAATTACGCAACCGTTTAGTGAGAGGAGAGAAGATTACGGTTCATGCTGTGGTTGAATCGGAAATGTTAGAATATGAATTGCAAATACCAACATGCGTAATTCCGGGAACAGACCCGAATACCGGTGAAATAATACTTTCGGCACATATTTACGAAGGTTACACCAAACAAGGAGCAAACGATAATGTTTCTGGTAGTGCTGTAATTTTAGAGGTTGTACGTTCATTAAATCAGTTGTTTGAAGATGGTAGGTTAAAACGTCCAAAACGAGGAATTCGATTTATATGGGTTCCAGAATATTCAGGTACAATTCCGTGGGTGAAAGAACACAAAGATATTACTGAACAAACTTTGTGTAATATTAATTTAGACATGGTTGGACTACACCTAAAAAGTAATAATTCGTTTTTTAGTTTAATGCGAACAACATTCGGAAATCCGCATTATATAAACGATGTAATGGAAAATTATTTTGTATTTATGGGCGAGGTAAATCGCGAGATTCTTGCCAATAGAAGTTCAGCTCAAATGGCTAATCAGATTATAGCACCGAGCGGATCCGATGACCCATTTTATTATCAAATTGAACAACATTACGGTTCTTCTGATCACGAAGTATTTAATCACTGGTCAACACATGTGCCGGGTGTAATGCTAATTACCCGGCCCGATTTGTATTATCACACTTCAGAAGATATTCCGAATAAACTCGACCCAACGCAGTTGAAACGTGCTACTATTATTGCAGCTGCCGGGGCTTATACAATTGCTTCGGCTGACGAGGATATGGCAATTTCGATTGCAAACACCTCTTTTTCGTATGCATCAAAACGAATGGGAATTGAGCTGGCACGTACTTTTGATGAGTTGCAAAAAAGTAATTCGGAAAATTTTGAGGCAATTTGCAAAAAGGTGAATAGTTATCTGGAGGCTTCAACAAATAATGAAAGAGCAACATTATTATCTATTTCCGAATTAGAACCCAACAGCGAGAAATTGCAGAGTCATTTGAGCCTGTTAGTAGAATCGGTAGAACAAAATTATGAAACAAACGGTACTTTACTTAAAAGTCAAATGGAAATAGTTGCTTCAAAGTTGGGAGTAAACACTCCCTTATTGAACTTATCGGAATTAGAAAAAAATGCCGATGAAATAATCCCTGTTCCAGCCGATGTTTTAAAAGAAAGTGGATTTGGAATTGAACGTACAATTCGTGAACTTCCGGAGGAGGCTGTCAATAAATATACGCATAGCAACATTGCAAGTACCACTGAACTTTGTGCATTAATTAATGGGAATAATAGTGTATTGGATATTAAAAAGATGTTGGATACTCAATACAAAAAAGAGTCTGACTTACAAAGTATTATAAATTATCTGGAGTTGTTAAAAATGAAAGACCTGATTACATTTTAATCAAGTCTTTCATTTTTCAACTATCTTAGATAGCAATTAGTTTTGAAATATCTATTTCGCAGCGTCTTCTTCTAAAACATTGATTTTAGGATCAACTAAAATGCGACCACAATATTCGCAAACAATAATTTTTTTACGGTTTGCAATATCCATCTGGCGTTGTGGTGGAATTTTATTGAAACAACCTCCACAAGCATTTCTCTGAATTGTAACAACTGCTAATCCGTTACGTGCATTTTTTCTGATTCGTTTAAAAGCTGTCAATAAACGTGGCTCAATAAACAGTTCAATTTTTTCTGATTTTGACTTTAATTTTTCTTCTTCAATTTTAGTCTCTTCAGTAATTTCTTTCAGTTCGCTTTTCTTACGTACTAAGTCCTCTTCGCGCTCTTTAAGAGATGTTTTAGATGTGGTAACATTCTCTTTTTTCTCTTTCATTTCAACAGTAAACTCCTTAATTCTTTTGTTAGAAAGTTCAATTTCAAGATTCTGAAATTCAATCTCTTTCGAAAGCGAATCAAATTCACGATTGTTACGAACGTTGCTTTGTTGTTCGGTGTATTTTGTAATTAAAGCTTGCGAATCTTTAATTGAAATTTTTTTATTGCTAATGATTGTATCTAGATTTTTAATCTCAATATCCAGATTGGAAAGCCTTGTTTTCAATCCTGTAATATCATCTTCTAAATCCTGAACTTCAAGTGGTAATTCGCCTCTTAATGTTTTTATTTTATCAACATCAGAAACTACGCTTTGTAAATCGTGTAATGCACGTAATTTTTCTTCAATCGAAATGTTTTTCTCTTCTTTGGAATATGTTGTCTT
>DAOVTY010000311.1 GCA_030632865.1 Bacteroidota bacterium | reverse complement strand
TCAAACTGTATAATTTCTTGATGTTGTTTTATTATCTGTTTTTTACGCGATGTATTTTTCCAGTCGAATGCATTCCACGAAACTCCTACTCCTACTAAATAATAAGTGTCGAAATCAGGATTTAATACATTTAATCCGGGCTTCCCGTAACCGGCTTGCCCAAATCCAAAAAGCTTCGGATTTCTTGTTTTACTAAGTACATTTATACTTGTTTCTAACTCTTCGGTTTTACTATTGAAAAATAGGTATTCAGGGCGGTTAAAAATTTGTTCCGAATTAATCTGAGGTTCAACGTATATCAATTCTGTAGTTTGTAAATTAGGTTTCCCGGTAAGAATAGAGAGCATATTAAATGTTGCATTTTTTATTGCATCAAATTCAATCTTTTTTTGATTGATATTTAATATCTCGGCTTTTATAACAAGCCCTGCAGATTTTTCGAGAACTCCATTTTTTATTCCCGACTCTACTAACTTTAACTGTTCTGTTAAAACTTTTTTCTGTTCTGCCAAAACGTTAAGTTGCTCTTTTATTACAAGAGCAGTAAAAAATGTTTGTGCAACTTGCTCATTTAATCTATACAATTCAACTTCTAATTCGCTTAAATTGCTTTTTAATAATGCATCTTCCAGTTGCGAATTTGCTGCAGAAATTCCACCGTCCCAGATAGTTTGTCGTAGGTCGGCATATAATTTATACTGGTCTTTTGGTACAGTTGGATTTTCAGCACCCGGTATTGGAAACTCAATTTCTATAACATCAGATTGGTAAGATGCTTGCCCATTTAAAGTTACTTTAGGATAGTAAGTTGTTTTTAAATTCTCCTGATTTAATGAGGTAATAATAATCCAACTTTCCGATTTTTGGAGGTTTGGATAGTTGTTGCGTGCCCAATTGTAGCAACTATCTAGCGAAGTTTCGTTTTGACCAAAAACTAATTGTATTGGTAAAAACAGAATAAGTAGTAGTTTCTTCATCGTATTAAAATTGAATTTAAAATGAATTCTTTTACACTCTCTTTTCTCTTTTTCAGAAAAGCGTTGTATGTTTTTTTATCGTTTCCGAAAAACATAATATTTATTAGAGGTTTAGCAACAAATGGAAAAATGCTCAAGGCAAGAATGTTTATCATTAAATCGCGTGCATCCATTCTTATTATTCTTCCTGCCTCCATTTCATTCTCAAACATCTCGAAAAGTTTATTTGGATTTACTCCTTGACTTTTAATTACTGTTGCGAGAAAATCGGGGTCGCGAGAAATTTCTTTTATTATGAATGCTGGGAAGAATGGATTTTTCAGAAGCAAACTAATGTATTTTTCTATAAATGTTGCCAACTTTTCTTCAATTGGTAAATCAGAAAGCATAAACTCACCGATATTTGGAAAAGTGTGCTTGAATACTTTTTTAAAAATAGCTTCAAATAATTTTTGCTTCGTCCTAAAATAGTAGTGTAATAGTGCTTTATTAATTCCAGCTTCATCAGCAATCTCCTGCATTCTAGATCCATCCATGCCTTTTTTTATGAATACAGTTTGTGCAGCGTTCAGGATTTTTTCTTCGGTGTTATCTTTTTTTATTCCACTCATTTATCTCGATGGTTTAACTATATGATTTAACCAATTGGTTAAAAGTAGGCTATTTTTTTGAATTGAGAATAAATATTGATATAAATATTTTTCAATGTTAACAATGAAATATGGATAGGGAGTTTCCAACTCATTTTGTTTATTGTTGATTTTGGAAAGTTAAGTGCAAAGAATAATTTGTTTGATATTCTTTACTGTCTGATTAATATTACGGATAATTTTAGGTTGCATTCAATAAAACATTTCAAATAAATAAAGTTTTGAGATATTGTTTTAACTTTACTTTTATTATTTATATATTAATTATTAATATTTAAGAAATGGAAATGCGAACACTGTTTATTTCGATAAAAATAGTTTTACTCGGTTTAATAATATTATTGGTAGCATGTAATTCAAAGCCAAAATCTAAATTGGCGGATAAAAAATTGGTAAAAATAAGTGCCAATGAAAATTGGATTCAGCTATTTAATGGTAAAGATTTGAATGATTGGGATATTAAATTTAAAGACCACGAACTTGGCGATAACTATAATAATACTTTTAGGATTGAAGATGGATTGCTTCGAGTATCGTACGAAAATTGGGACGAGTGGAATGGCAAATTTGGCCACATATTTTACAAAGAGGAATTTTCGAATTATCGTCTTAGGGTTGAATATCGCTTTGTGGGCGAGCAAGTTAAAAAAGGACCCGGTTGGGCATTCCGAAATAATGGTTTAATGCTACATGGGCAAAGTGCCGTGTCTATGGAGTTAGATCAGGATTTTCCAACATCTATTGAAGTGCAATTGCTTGGTGGAGGTGGTGAAACCAAACGTTCGACAATGAATTTGTGTACACCCGGAACAAATGTTGTACTAGATGGAGAGCTTCTGGAGCGGCATTGCACCAATTCAAAGTCTGAAACATACCATGGAGACGAGTGGGTTACAGTTGAAGTTGAAGTTAGAGGAGGAGAAAGCTTTCGTCATTTTGTAAACGGCAAAGAAGTAATGTACTACGAAAAACCACAGCTTGACCCGAAAGATCAATATTTTGAAAAACTTATACCTGCCGATGGAAATATGATTCTTAGCAAAGGTACAATTTCATTACAAGCAGAGAGTCATAATACTGATTTTAGAAAAATTGAATTGCTTGTTTTAGAGGAATAACCAGAGATTATTAATATTTTGATAACCAACTTTTCTTTAGGGAAGGTGGTTTTTTAGTTTTATCATCTATTTCATACTTAGATGTGAAAAAGAATTCTATTTTTGTTTCAAAATTAAGAATATTATTTTTTTTAAACCAAAATCGACTAACCAGTTCATGGACAATGTTTCTTATGTGAAAATTCATTTAAAATTCCCTGTTCTAATCTTAGTCATTTTTTTTCTGTTTGTATCTGAAT
>DAOVTY010000306.1 GCA_030632865.1 Bacteroidota bacterium | reverse complement strand
GATTTCTAAATCATTGATAATTAAATTTATCAAATTCGTTTTACACTAAAAACTAAAAGGATTAAATTTACGCATTCTTTCGAAATGTATGTTATATTCAAACATTTCCAGCCAGTTTTGACCCCTAATTTTTCAGGACTGTAAGACCCCTGTTTTTTACAGTTCATCAAATTGATTTTTGACAGCAATTCTTACGCTTCGCTTACCCCACCAAGAGACTTTATTTAATCCGGTAGAAATATTTTTCTCAAGCATATCGGCAAGATTCTTCTTTATTCCTGTGCTATCTCCATCAAGATATGTGATTAACAAATTTCCTTTGTCATCTAAACTTAGTTCGCAATTTTGATTACTGAAAATCGTTGTACGTATTGTTGATAACACGCATTTCCAGCCCTCTGCCGTATTCCATTTTGGTTCGCACAGGAGCGATAAAAAATAGTCAATAGCCAATTTTGCGAGCATCACACAATAATAATGCAATTCAATTTTTTCGGGCGATGTTCCAGTAGGTTTGTTTAGAAAATAACCTTCTATCAGCTCTTTAATTCCTGTTTCAACAGGCCATCGTATATGGTAGGAATTCAGTATTTTTTCAGGACAATAATCAATGTGGGTACTGCCAAAACATCTGATATTTCCTGTCTCTTTCTCTCGTTTTACAATAAAACGGAACGGTCTTTGGCTTATTGTCAAAGTAAAATCCCGACTTACGATTTGGTATTTATTTTCAAAATCCTGCCACTTCCCGTTTCGAATGGTTTCCTCTCTCCATTTTTGTATTCGTTTGTTCTGTTTCAGACACATTGTAACATCTGTGTTTGACCTGATTATCAAATAAACCAATTGTTTTTCGCCGGTATATTCACTATCTGCATAGATTTCGTTTATCGCCTCTTTGTCAACGATTTTATATAAGTTTTGTTCGCAAAAATTATATAATGCCGATGTCGCTCTGGACTGCCCCTGGCAATAAGCAATGTTAATAATGGTATTATGAACACTATCCCACAGAATTTGAGGTCGATGCGCATATACCATGTTTCCATTTTTGTCTGGTGCTCTTGTTAAGGATTTATCGTCCGGATATCGGCTGTCGGAGGCATCACAATGGTAATCAATTGCTACTTCCTTCGCCTCAAAAATCCCAAGTTCCATCGCTCGTTTAGACGCATCATTACGCAGGTTCTGCAAATGCGCGAAACGTAATTCATCAAACTCTTCATACAATTTGCTACTTTTAGGATTTGTAGTTAAACCCGCGCCTATCGCCACTGAGCGGTCGCTATTCAAACTAAAATCATTTAGTGTAGGAAAACCGGCAACAATACGCAGTACATTGATAATAATATCATTGGTGATTTCTTTTCCCCGATAACCATTCGTACCATAAGTATATAGAGCTTCAACAACACCCAGTTGGTCTAAAAACGGAGCGATGATAAATGCTCCCGGATTGCTGATACTTATTTTTTTATAAGACAGAGTATTTATTAATCGTGAAAAAGAATTATTCACCTTAAGATTATTGATCTCAATTAAATCAGGCATTCTACTTTTTGCCGATTTTTCCACCACATCTTTTATAGGTTCAAGCCGGTCTGGAATACTAACTGAAATAACTCCCCTGATTTTGACAGCTTTCCTAAATCGTGAAAGTCCCCATTTACTGTAAATCTTCTGAACATTTGAATTAGAACATTTTAAATCCAATTTACTTATTGTTTTTGCAACCGAAAGTTTTGGGTTCATCAAACGTTGTTCAATAATTTGAAGTTCTAATTTTGGCGAAATTTTATCACCCTTTTTATTTCCCTGAACAAGATTTACCAAGCCCCAAATACCAAATATTTCATAGCGGCTTTTTAACTGATAAAACCTGTTTGGATGCATCCCATACTGTGTTAGCATAGGTAAAATCTGTCGTTTTTTTGTTGCTACCGAAAGAGTTTTAAATAGCTCAATGCGATGCTGTAAGATGTCTTTATCGTAGTTATAGAAAGCGTTTTTTTTGTTTATAATTCCATGTCCCGAATTTGCTTTTTGCTTTAAACACTCAATTGAACTCAAAATATGTTGGAGTCTTGCAAAATATTCAATATCTTTGCTATTAAATTTTTGTCCGTAACCGTAACTTCTTTGAATTTGTCGGATAACATCTAAACTTGCACCTTTAATTTCAAGAGCATCGGCCAAACGAAGTGCCAGACTTGAGTTCTCATGTATTCGCGCTTGTTTGATAAGTATCACAAGTTCTTCAAGTTTCGACTCTGTTTGCACGAACGACAAATCAGGAAAAAGCCCGATTGCTCCGTAATTGGCAAAATTTGTTTCATACCTGAGAAGCGTTTTTTTACAAAGATTATAGTTTTCTACCAGGTATTTTTGAGTTCTTTTTTTAACCCAATATTCGTAGATTAGCTTGTATGAATTGAAAAAGTCCTCCTTGTCATATTCAAAAACAAGTCCAAAAGGTGAATTTATTTTTGCCCTTGAAATTTTTGCAGAGAGACGGGCAAAATATTTATGAGTAGTTGATGTTAGTACCATTTTTCTATACTTACTTAAAGTGTGAATTTTCCATAAATAGAGGCTTATCTATACACTGCAAAAGTAAGTAATAATTTTGAGAGGATAAAATTTATTTCGTTTATTTTCAATTAATTATCATAATGTTTTTGTTAAGTTTGATTTTGTTAGAATGCTATTTGTTTGAGTATAAAGAATTTAGCAAATATTTTTCACCTTACTTTTAAAGTGTATTGATAAGAGAGAAAAACGACACTTTATATGTGTATAATTATTTGTCATTATAAACAACCAAAACTCCTTATAAAACTCAGTAGTAAACTATTAAAAATATGATTGCTCAATTAAATAATTAGAAATGGGGTGAGAAACACAAACTTAAAAGGGGTGTTTGAGGTCTGGAAATGTTTGTAATTATTGCAAATAGTTACAAATGGTTGGCTGGCGTACATTAGTTATCGGTAAACAATTACCGGTGGACAGTTGCTTGTACCAACTTAAACTCTTTGCTCTTAGTTTT
>DAOVTY010000009.1 GCA_030632865.1 Bacteroidota bacterium | reverse complement strand
TGCTGGCAACGACAATGCCATTACTGATGAAGACCGCGGTATTATTGGGGATTCACATCCAAGTCTGATTTATTCTTTAAATCTTACTGCAAGCTGGAAAGGATTTGATCTTTCATTCTTGATGGAAGGTATTACAGGTGCAGAACAATTACTTTACAGTGCAATGTTCCGTACCGAATTTAAATCACTAAATGTAAATAAACCAGCTGATCTTTTGAACAGATGGACACCGGATAACCTAGATGCCAGATTCCCTAAAGTTTCATCGTTGGAGAACAAAACAAGAGTATCTGATTTTTATATTGAAGATGCATCGTACTTAAGAGGTAAAGATTTAACCATTGGATATACAATTCCAAAAACTACTCTTTCTAAAATTGGATTGAAACACGTGCGTGTATATACTAACTTCAGAAACTTGTTTACGTTAACTGAATTTAGAGGATTAGATCCTGAAACCAGTGATTTTAGTGACACTTCGAAGTCGGGAGTTGTACCTCCAAGTAAAGTTTATACTATTGGATTACAGGTTAAATTATAATAAGAGGAAATCTTTTTAAAAATTATTAATAAACAATAACAATGAAGAAATTTTTAAATATCATACTGGTTTTTATTGGAGTTGCAGGACTTTTCTCTTGCGATGATTATTTAGACCGTCCGCCAATTGCCGATTTAGACCCATCAAATTATTTTAGAAGCGAAAGTGAAATAAGAAGCGCAACCTTAAATGCTTATACTTATCTCGATGGATTGAGACGATTACAACACGACCATTTTACTGATAACTGCTTTGGTAAGAAAAACACCGATGCCATCAGTTATACGCATGGCGATCACACTCCATCTCTATCAATTTTTAAAATTACATGGGAAGAATCGTATAAGGGAATTTCGCAGGCTAACCTGGTAATTAATGGAGAAATGGGATCTGATGTACCTACTGATGTAGTAAACAGTTACAAGGGTGATGCCTATTTTATGCGCGCCTATTATTATGCTGATTTATTATTTCACTTTGGAAGTGTACCGGTTTTAACAGGTACTCCTTCTGTTGATGACGATATTTTTCCATCACAGAAATCACAGGAAGAAGTAAAACAACAAATTCTGAATGACTTAGCTGAAGCCCTGAAATATTTACCGCGAGATCCGGAAAAAGGTCGAGCTGGAATTGGTGCTGCTCAAATGCTAAAAGCTAGAGTACATGCCTTTGTAAAAGAATATACTGCTGCAAAAGATGCTGCCAAAGCAGTAATCGATTTACAAAAATACAGCCTATTTAGCGATTTCAGATCGTTATTTTATAATGAGAATGAAGATACTAACGGTGAAGTAATTTTTAGTATTCAATATCAGGCGGGCTTGCGTCCAAATGAATTTTATCAGAAAGTAACCAATTCTACCCGTTACAGTGTTTCAATTTCCTTAGCCGACGAATTTGAAATGGGAAACGGTATGGCAATCGAGGAAGATGGTTCTGGTTACGATGCGCAAACACCATACTTAAATCGCGACCCACGTTTCAATATATCCATTTTAACACCTGGAGATACCCGAATAATTGATGGTGTTGAAACTCCAATGTTAGGACGTGCACCAAGCTCGAAAACCGGAATGATTGGCGACAAATATCAAAAATGGGGCGAAAACTACGAGTTCTATAATGGCTCCGATTTTATTTTAATGCGCTATGCCGATGCTTTATTGCTTTATGCCGAGACTCTAAATGAAGTAGAATCGTCGCCAAGTGTGGAGGTATACAATGCCATAAACGAAGTTCGTAGCAGAGTTCAGTTACCTGGGCTGCCTGAAGGATTAAGCAAAGATGAGATGCGTGATAGAATTAGAAAAGAACGTCGTGTAGAACTGGCATTCGAAGGTCAGCGTTTGTTTGATATTTTCCGTTGGGAGATTGGAGAAGAAGCATGGCAACCACTTGTTGGTTACGACCCAAAGAAACTGAATGATTTAGATGATTTACAGTTTCAGCTTAAAACAATTGATAGTGGACGTAGCTTTAATTTAAGCAAAGGTTACTTCTGGCCTATCCCTCAAACAGAAATCGATTTAAATGAAAACCTAGTTCAAAATCCTGGGTTCAATTAATAATTTAGTTTAGTTAGATAAATAGGCTCCCTGTCCAACATCTGGGAGGGGGCCTTTCTTTTTAGTTTTGTTAATTTTTGGTTAGTTGCAAATAAACTTAGGATAATATTATATGTATTTAATTAAAACACCACTTATTTTTATTCTGCTGTTGAGTATTATTGCTTGTTCAAATACCAATAAAAAAACGGATTTGACGGAAGCTGAAAAGTCAAAACCCAATATCATTCTTATAATGAATGACGATATGGGTTACGAATGCCTGAGTTGCAATGGTTCAACATCGTACAACACACCAATTTTAGATAAATTAGCTGAAAAAGGTATGCGTTTTACAAACTGTTTTTCGCAGCCATTGTGTACACCTTCGCGGGTAAAAATTATGACAGGTAAGCATAACTATAAAAATTACATCGATTTTGCTTACCTCGATAAAAACCAAAAAACATTTGGACACATTTTACAAGAGGAGGGTTATAAAACAATGGTTGCTGGGAAATGGCAACTTAACGGAGTTCAAACCGAAGAACTTTATTACGAAGATGTAAATCGTCCTTATCAGTTTGGTTTCGATGAGTATTGTTTATGGTGGCTAACTTCAAAAGGTTCAAGGTATGCAAATCCCAAAATTGTAGAAAATACCAAACCATTGCAAACAACCATCAATGATTATGGCCCCGACATTATGTCAAACTATATTAATGGCTTTATTGAACGAAATCAGGATAACCCATTTTTTATTTATTACCCTATGCTTTTGGTACACTCTCCTTTTCAACCCACTCCCGACTCACCTGATTGGTTATCGCTAGATACCAGAGAAGACAAGAATCCAAAGTACTTTGGAGATATGGTGGAATATACAGACAAAGTAGTAGGCAAAATTTATAATAAATTGGAAGAATTGGGACTTGCAGAAAACACCATTTTTATTTTCACGGGAGACAACGGAACCAACTCCGAAATTATTTCGCAAACTATAAACGGGGATTACCCGGGAGGGAAAGGACAGCTTAAAGACAACGGAAATCATGTTCCGTTAGTGATAAACTGGCCTGCTGGTGGAATGAAAAGTAGGATTAGTCCGGAGTTAATCGAATTCAGTGATTTTTTACCCACATTTGCCGAAGTTGCAAAAGCAAAACTTCCTGAAGATATTGACGGTAAAAGTTTCTATAAACTTCTGTCTAACAAATCATATAAACCTCGCGAATCGGTATTCGTTCATTATTACCCTAATCCACAAACTACTAGTAAACGAGCCGGTTGTTTTGCACGAACTGTTGATTATAAACTCTATTCTACCGGCAATTTTTTCGATATGAAGAACGATAAATGGGAAGAAAGTGCACTCAGTTTTAGTTCGTTAAACGAAAGTCAAAAAGAAATTTACAATAAATTAAAAGCGGAAATAGATTGCAAACCGATTTGGGACTTTTCAAAGCCTCATCGAATTCTGAACAAGTAAAAATATAGTGAGATTTTATTATAGGAAGATTATGAATAGTAAAGTGAGTTTACATCTACAAAAATAAAAAACATAAAAGCCGATAACGACAATCTGAAAACATTTGCAAAATGAAAATACTACTTATAACATTATTCATATTTCTTTCTGTTTTTAGCAGCTATTCACAAAAACAATCAAAAGAAAAACATATACCCGACATACTCGGATACCATACATTAAAATGCGATTTTCACATGCATACCATTTTCTCTGATGGAAAAGTGTGGCCAACTGTTCGGGTAACTGAGGCTTTAAAAGAAGGATTGGATGCCATTGCTTTAACCGACCATATTGGGATTTCGAAACGAGTAAAGGATGTTAATAAAAATTTAAATCGTGCTTACGAAATTGCCGTTCAGGAAGCCGAAAATTCGGGATTAATTGTTATTAAAGGAGCTGAATTAACTTATCATTCTCCTCCCGGACATTTTAATGCACTTTTTCTTCGGGATGCACAGAAATTAGATACTACCGATTTTTGGTACGCCTTTGAAGAAGCAAAAAAGCAAGGTGCATTCCTGATATGGAACCACTCAATTTGGAAAGCACCTGATTCGACATTCATACAAAATGGAATTGCAGAATGGACTAATACTCATACCAAGCTTTTTAATAAAGGAATGATAATGGGAATGGAAGTTGTAAATGGCCAAAAATATTGTATTGAAGCCCATCAATGGTGCCTTGAGAAAAATATAACAATGTTTGGTAACAGCGATATTCATCAGCCAATTACTTTCGACTATCAAGATAAAAATAGAACAAGGCCACTCACTCTGGTGTTTGCCAAGGAAAAGACTGAAAGTGCAATAAAAGAAGCACTGCTTCAAAAACGTACAGTCGTGTGGTTCAATAATTCCCTAATTGGAAAAGAAGAATTTCTAACTCCGCTTTTACATTCAATAGTTAGTGTAAGCGATGTAGCTTATTACGAAGATGTAGCGGAAGTAAGACTTAAAAATAACAGCGCTTTCGATATGATTTTAGCTAACATTGGAGATTATTCTTTTATAAACAGAACCCGAATTTTTACATTGAAAGCTGGAGAGGAATTTATACTTGGAGTAAAAACCGGAGAGCAACTTAACAAATTCAAACTCAAATTTAAGATTTTAAACCTTCTGGTTTCAACTGAGCAATCGTTAATTGGCGAGTTTGAATGTAAATTAGGTAATAAAAAAGCTGTAGGCCGAAAAGCATATAAATAATTTCAAATGAAAACAGTAATTATTACTTCACTAATTCTTGTATTAACATTAACAAGTATTGGGCAGGCAATTCAAAAAGAAAGCACAAATGTGTAACCAAAAAAATAAAATAACGATGAAAGCACTTATCATTCTACTCATAATAATTAACCTAAATTTTGTTTCTTTTGGGCAATCAAAAATTACAGGTACTGCTTTTCTCGACAAGAACAAAAATGGTGTTCAAGATACGGGGGAAAAAGTGTTTAAGAATTTATATGTATCCAATGGAAAAGATTTTGTACGAACCGACAAAAAAGGAAATTACTCCATTGAAAAATTAGATGCCCGTTTTGTATTTGCCATAAAACCAAGTGGATATCAGTTTGGAATGGACCGCGATTTTCAAGCAAAATTTTATCATACTGAAGGCAAAACCTTTAATATTCCAGTTTATCCTTCTAAAAATGAAGACAAATACTCAATGGTTTTAATGGGCGATCCACAAGTTTACATGCAAGACCAAATTAATTATTTGGGTGAAGTTGCAACCGATGAATTATTGGATGCAGATTATGAATTTATGGTAGTTTTGGGTGATTTAGTTGGGAATTCACTTCCACTTATACCAACAGTAAAAACTACTTTAGGATTGACTAAAAAGCCAAACTATTTTGTACTGGGTAATCACGATCGCGACCGGGGAGAATTTGCAGATGCCACAAAAAGTGACAACGATTCGTTCGAAAAAGATTTGGGTCCCGATTATTACAGCTTCAATTGGGGAGATGCACACTTTTTAGTTCTAAACGATGTGCTTACTTATCCAAATAGAAATGTTAAGGGTAGCGACTATGTTCCTGGAATTCATAAATCACAAATAGAGTTTATAATCAACGATTTAAAAACTGTACCTTCGGATAAATTAATTGTAGTTTGTGCACACATCCCGTTTTTCTTTGGCGATAAAAAAGATGCTACCACAAAACAGATGTTAGAATTATTGTCGGGTCACGAGAAAGTATTTATGGCTACCGGTCATGCACATAATCAAATTCAACTGTTTTTTGATGAGGATGATGGCTGGATGAATAAACAACCTGTTCATCAATTAGTAGCTGGGGCAATTTGCGGAAACTGGTGGCGTGGAGAATACAATATGTTTGGAATACCCGGCTCAATGATGCGCGACGGGACTCCCCGTGGATATTGGTTTATGCATATCGATGGTAACGAATACCAACTGGAATACAAAGCATCGGGAATGGGCAAAAACAAACAAATGCATATATGGGTACCACAACATTTCGAAATGTTTGATACGCTTTCTAATTCGGCTCCCCACATTAATGATATTTGGATTAATGTTTATGCCGGCAACGAATTTACCGATGTAAAAATAAGCATCGATGGTGGCGTATGGAAAAGTGTTAAACAAAAAGAAAAATTCGACCCATATATTCTTAGGCTATTAAATCGACAGGAAATGGGAATTATACCAACCGATGGATCAAGAGAATTGAAAGAAGAACCTCGTGCATCAACCCATTTGTGGCACGGTTCAATTCCTGACGGGTTGGAAAAAGGTGCCCACATGCTGGAAGTAACAGCAAAAAATAAATATGGTTTGGATGCAAAAGCAAATAGACTATTTTGGGTTAGAGATTAACTGCAAATAAGAAAATTAATATATTGAGAAAATTACTTATTAAATTTAACTGGATTAAAACAAGAACTAATACATTCATAATGAAAAAAATACAAACCACACTAAAACTTATTCTTTTACTTCTTATATCGGCAACATCTATACTTGCTTCGGTAACTGAAAAGCAAAAAAAACCAAATGTAATTGTAATCCTAACCGACGACCAAGGCTCAATTGATTTGAATTGTTATGGCTCAACGGATTTAGTAACTCCAAATATGGATCGACTTGCAAAAGAGGGTGTACGTTTTACTCAGTTCTATTCTGCTGCCAGTGTTTGCTCTCCATCAAGAGCTGCCCTGTTAACAGGAAAAACCAATTTGCGTGCCGGGCTTTGGGGCAATGTTCCGGTTCCTGCAAATGCCGACAAACTAAAAAAATATGGAATGCCAACCGAGCAAATAACCATGGCTGAAATACTTAAAACCAATGGCTATTTTACCGCTTTAGTTGGAAAGTGGCATTTGGGGCATAAACCACATACTTTGCCAAACGGGCAAGGATTCGACTATTACTTCGGGCATCACGGAGGTTGCATCGATAACTATTCTCATTTTATGTTTTGGTCTGGACCAAATATGCACGATCTATACCAAAACGAAACAGAGATACAGCGCCCTGGTGAATTTTTCCCTGACCTGATGGTTAGTGAAATAAAAGATATTATCGACAAAAAGCACAACGAACCTTTCTTTATTTACTGGGCTTTTAATGCCCCACACTATCCGTATCAGGGAGAACCTAAATGGCTGGAACATTACAAAGATTTACCAACCCCACGTAAAGAATATGCAGCTTTTGTTTCCACTGAGGACGAAAGGATTGGGCAGGTTTTAGATTATCTGGATAAAACTGGTCAGGCCGAAAATACGATTGTGATTTTCCAATCCGACCATGGTCATTCAACCGAAGAACGTGCTTTTTGGGGTGGAGGAAATGCCGGAAAATATCGTGGTAGCAAATTCAGTTACTTTGAAGGAGGAATTCGTGTGCCGGCAATAATCCGTTATCCGGGAGTTGTTCCAGAAAATCAGGTTCGCAACCAACTTTGTATGGAAATGGACTGGTTTGCAACAATTGCCGAACTAACCGGTACAGATATTTCTAAAATTAATATTGACGGAAAAAGTATTATGCCGGTAATAGAAAGTAACTCAGCAAAATCTCCACACGATGTGGTTTATTGGCAACATGGAAGTTACGACGACAATATTGCCCAATGGGTTGTTCGCCAAGGCGATTGGAAATTAATAGGAAATGCCAAAGAACGAAAAAGGGAAGGTGAAATAAAAGAAGACAAACTATTCTTGTCGAACCTGAAAATGGATATTTCTGAAAAAGAGAACTTGGCTGAAAAATACCCGAAAGAAGTGAAAAAGCTAAAAGCGTTACATGACAAGTGGATTAAAGGAGTGAAGAAAGAAATGGGAAAATGAGTTTAGTCTTGCAGTCACAGTTCATAATAAGTAAAATACAAAACCTGCAACTTGTAACTTGTACCAATAAAACAACGAATACAACACAATGAATAAACTATTAGTTATACTATTCGTCCTACTTTGGGCTTGCAGTTCACATCAACCCACCTCAACCTCTCTTATTAACCACGTTGATCCAATGATTGGGGCTGTGGCAAAAACAAAATATTACGGGCGAACGTTTCCCGGGGCAACTTTACCTTATGCACTCGTAAAATTAGGCCCGGATACTTATACTGGTGGCGATGTTGGTTCGGGTTATTCATTTGAACACAACACGCTTGAAGGTTTTAGTTTTGTACACATGAGTGGTATTGGTTGGTTTGGCGATTTCGGGAATCTACTGGTTACTCCAACCAACGGAAAGTTTTATCCCAACCGAGGAAGTGTTGAACAACCAGAGACCGGATATCGTTCAAATATTTCACATGATACAGAAAATGCCACTCCTGGTTATTATGCTATTAAATTGGACGATTATAAGGTTAAAGCAGAAATGACTTCAACCATGCGAACGGGAATTCTTCGCTTCACCTTTCCTGAGGGAAAAACCAATCGTATTCAAATTGATTTGGCACGCCGAATTGGTGGAACTTCTGTAAAACAATACATAAAAGTTATAGACGACCATCGTATTGAAGGGTGGATGAAATACACGCCCGAGGGTGGCGGCTGGGGAAATGGCAAAACCAACATGGTTTTTTATACTGTCTATTTTTCTGCTGAATTTTCCGAGCCATTTACGAATCATGGGATTTGGTCGGCTGAAATTCCTGATGAACAATCTCGAAAAGTAGATGATATTGTTTCTGACGTCTATCAAAACTTAATAAAAAACAGTAACATTTTTACCGGAAAAAAGGAAATGGTCGGCGACCATCTTGGGTTTTATGCTGAATATCCAAACTTGACCCAAGATGAGCAGATAATGTTTAAAGCCGGAATCTCCTTTGTTGATTTGGAAGGTGCCAGAAATAACTTAGAAACCGAACTTAAACACTGGGATTTCGAAAAAGTAAAAGCTGATGCAGAAACTGTTTGGGAAAAACAACTTGGTCTGATTCAAGTTGAAGGTGCAACTGATAAACAAAAGGAAATTTTTTACACTTCAATGTATCATGCGCAAATTGACCCACGCGATTTTACTGATGTTGATGGAAGATTTTATCTAAAAGAATCGGGAATTAACGAAGCTGGTAATTATAATTACCGCACCATTTTTAGTGGATGGGATGCTTTTCGTAGTCATATGCCTTTGTTGACTATAATTGACCCAAATTTAGTAAACGAAGTAGTAAACTCATTAATTGCCAAAGCAGAAGATGGTGGCATGGGATTTCCAAAATGGGAAATTGCCGGATGTTACTCCAATTGCATGTTGGGCGATCCTGCCTTGCCGGTTATTTTAGATGCCTGGACAAAAGGGATCCGCGGATTCGACCTGAAAAAAGCTTACGAAATTGGGAAACAAACTTCGCTGGGACCAAATACAATTCGCAATGGTTGGGAAAACTACAACGAAAAAGGATATGTAGATTGCAATCCTGTACCAGAAAGGTGGAATGGTTACTATAAGGGTGTTTCTGCTACACTTGAAAACTGTTATGCCGACTGGTGTATTAGTCAACTAGCTAAGGAATTGGGTGATATAGAAGGCGAAAAACAATTTATGGAAAGAGCACAGTATTATAGGAATATTTTTGATTCTGAAGTTGGTTTTTTTCGTGGAAAATATAAAAATGGTGAATGGATTCCGTGGGAAGGTCAGCATGTTTTTCGTCAGGGAAATATTGAAAGTAACCCATTGCAGCAAATGTGGTTTGTACCGCACGATATAGATGGATTAAAATCGTTAATTGGGGAAGAACGGTTTTTATCGGAGTTGGAAGAAATGTTTGAACTCACTCCACCTAATTTTCCTTTTAATGAATTTTACAACCACGCCAACGAGCCAGTCCATCATATACCCTACCTTTTCAACCTGACAGAAAAACCATGGTTAACACAAAAGTGGGTCCGCAAAATTTTGGCAAACGCATACGGTATTGGTCCCTACGGAATTATGGGTAATGATGATGTTGGACAAATGTCGGCATGGTACATTTTAAGCTCAATTGGTTTTCATCCCATTTGCCAGGGTGATAATAAATATTGGTTAGGAAGTCCATTGTTTTCGAAGACAGTTATTCAGCTTAATAAAAAATATTATAAAGGCAAAACATTTATAATCATTGCCAATAACAACTCCGAAGAAAATGTTTTCGTTCAAAAAGTTTCGCTTAACGGGCAAGACTTGAATCGTCCTTACATTCTTCATGAAGAGATAACAAATGGCGGTGAGTTGATTTTTGAAATGGGGAATACACCCAATAAAGAATTGTATAAAAACTAATGATATCTGTTGTGCCAGTGTGGTTCATCTATTTACACCGCAATAGGCACATCGTTCACAATAGAATTGAAGAATTATGAAATTAGGATTAAGTATTTTAGTATTTATTTCAGCAATAGTTTTAATTGGCTGCAATTCAAATTCAAAACAAGCATCAGAAAAATCTAAAACAGAAGTTTCTAAGCCAAATGTTCTGATTATTCAGCCCGACCAGCACCGTGGTGATTACCTTAGTTGTGCAGGTCATTCAACGGTTAAAACACCAAATCTGGATAAAATGGCAGCCGAGGGAATTCGCTTTACTCATGCAGCCAGTGCATCGCCGGTTTGTTGCCCATTTAGGGCAACTATGCAAACCGGATTGTACATTCACGAACATGGTGTGGTTGATAATAGTATTCCGTTAAAACATGAATTTAAAGGGATTGCTGAGTTTTTTACTGAGAACGGTTATGCCACCGGCTACATCGGGAAATGGCATCTCGGGGGATTCCTGCCAGACGAAGTTCCAGGAGGTTACATTGAAGAAGGTGAAGCCCGTTTTGGTTGGCAGGAATGGTATGGCTACGAGAAATCGCACGAATTCCTTAACGTATGGAAATACAACGAAAATAAGGAAAAGGTTGCGGTTAAAGGTTATGATTGGGAACCTACTTGGCATACCGATATGGCAATGGATTTTATTAAAAGGAAAACCGACGAAGGCAAACCTTGGTGTTATTATATTGCTTACGGCCCTCCACATAATCCGGAGCAGTGTACGCAAGAATTTTTAGATATGTATCCACTGGAAGATTTTATTTTAACACCTGATGCGCAAAAGTTGCCATTGGACAAACAAGAAAAAATAAGAGAAATCCTGCAGGTTTACCATGCACAGGTTACAGCAATTGATTTTGAAATTGGAAGAATAGAAAAGAGCCTGAAGGAAATGGGAGTTGACGACAATACCATTATTATTTATACTAGCGACCATGGCGATGTTTTGGGCAGTCATCACGAAGAAATTGTTAAGAAATATATCAGAGATGGCAGAAGCATAAAAAGTACATTACGAACAAAAGGTAAACCTTTTTCAATGGCATTCCGGATTCCTTTTATTATAAAAGGACCCGATATAAAAGAGAAAGGGCTAGTAAGCGATGTACTAATAAATAGTGTTGACATGATGCCAACAATTCTGGGATTGGCTGGAATAGAGGTTCCTGATTATTTGCAAGGGATTGATATGTCGGACTGGTACGCAACCGGCAATGGTCCAAAGCAAGATTACCTCTACTTGGGTTTACGTGATGTAAAAAATGCTTGGAGGGCAGTTTGGGATGGCGAATATTTTTTATCGGAATTGGCGTACGATAACATGTATAACACTGAAAAAGATCCGATGGAACTCGATAATTTATATCGAAATACGGAGTACATTGATAAGAAAAAGGAGCTTCAGAAAGAACTGGTTAAACTGGCAGAAAAAACCAAAGATCCAATTCTTCCTAAATTAATCGATGCTATTACAAATTAGTTTTATGAAAAAAGTACTTCTAATATTTATAACCGGAGTAATCTTTTTTTCGTGTACGCGAAACCCGGTTCAAACCAATTATGCCAAAAAAGTAAACGTATTTCTGGCAACGGAAACAAAAACTCCCGTTCCCAATATACAGCTTGAAGAAAACCTTCCTCGTTTTGATACTACCTGGTTTGATGTTCGCGAATTAAATGGCGCAACTCATCCGGGTGCTACCCAACCTTTTGGTATGGTTTCGTGTTCGCCATCGAGTATGGTTAATTATAAAAAGGGGTATCCTTCGGGCTACAACGGAAATGAGTTTTTAGGGCTTTCACATTTTCATCAAAGCGGTACTGGTACCATTCGATGGTATTACAATTACATACTTTTTACTCCCCAGACCGGAGACTGGAATTCAGAAAAAATTCCTCAAAAAATAATTGATCAACAAGCTTCGCCAGGCTGGTACAGTTGCAAACTGAAGTCGGGAATTGAAGTAGAAACTACTGTTGCTAAAAAATCGGCGATGCACCAATACACTTTCCCTAGCGATGGAAAAAAGCATTTACTAATTGATGTCTGTCATTATTTGGTCGCATTGGATTCTGCTCGTGTTCAACCAAATAATTTCCCTGAAAATATTAGTATTAAAATAAATGATAATAAATCGGCAAGTGGTTATGTTTTAATGGATGGCTTGCCCATCTGGTTTGTTATTCAGCTAGATACAAAAGCTACTGTAAGTTCAATTTTTTCCAATAATAGCTTGCTTTCTGAAAAAAACTTTGTTTCAAAAAACAACATTAAAAATACAGGAATTCTTTTCTACTTTGATGAAGGTAAACAGAATCAGGTAAAGGCAAGGATTGGCTTTTCATTTAAAAGTTTAGAACAGGCAAATACTAACCTTCAAAATGATTTTTCGGATTGGGATTTTGAGAAATACAAAACAAAGGCAAGCTCAAACTGGAATAACCTGTTGTCTACTATCCTTGTGGAAGATTCGAATACTGATGAGGTGAATTTGTTTTACTCTTCAATGTACAAAGCACTTTTAAAACCTGCCTTTTTAGAGGCTGAGAATCCTTTTTGGAAGTCGGATAACTACTGGACAGACTTTGCCACTTTTTGGGATATTTATTCTACTCAATTACCTTTTGTTTTTACATTCTTTCCCGAGTACGGAGAAAAAATCACCCAATTTTATTTCGATTTGAGTAGACAGTTTGGAGGCTTTCAACCAGCATATCTAATGAAAAAAACACAACCATGGGTTTTTAGTAAACAAGCCAGTGCTTTAGGGGGCTCCATTTTTTCTGATGCTTTAAATAAAGAATTGATTACCGAAAATAAAAATGAAATACTGGCACAAATGGTGGCAGAATTACACAATGAACGAGGAGTGTTATTTCAAAAGGAAATACCATTGGCGCCATCGCGAACACACAATGTAGATTATAGTTATGCTGCATTTTGTACTTCCCAATTTGCCCGAAAATTAGGAAAAGCAGAGTTGGCAGATTCACTGCTGCAAATGACAGATTATTGGAAACCCATGTTTGATGAGAATGGAATTTTAATTGATAATCGTGAAGTAAACACAACTGAGGATTATCCAAAACAATGGTTTAATTTTTACGAAGGCAATAAATGGAACTACACCTTTAAAGTCTATCACGACATGAAAGCATTAATGGAATTGCAAGGAGGCGAAAAACAATTCCTACAGAATCTTGATTGGTATTTTAATCTAAGTACAAACGATACTGAGAACCAGTTTCAGGGCTTAAATAACGAAGTTGACTACACAGTTCCGTATTGTTATTTATATGCCGGAAGACCGGACCGCACCCAGCAAATAATCCGTGTTGCTTTGGAATACCGCTTTCATAATACTGCGGGTGGCTATCCGGGAAATGAAGATTCGGGAGCCATGTCGTCTTGGTATTGCTGGAACAGCATGGGGTTGTTTCCAATTAGCGGGCAGGATATTTTCCTGATTGGTTCGCCATTATTTGAAAAAGTTTCGTTTGCAGTTCATGGAAACGAGTTTAGTATAATTACCAAAAACAACTCAAAAAACAACATTTACATTCAGTCTGCTACTTTAAACGGAGAGCCATACAATAAAGCCTATCTGCATTTTAAGGATTTGGAAAAAGGTGGCGAGATTGTTTTTGAAATGGGAGATAAACCGTCAGAATGGGGAGCTAAAAACAGACCACCTTCCTACGGTATTTAGCCCAAATAGTAATAAATAAAAAACGATGCTTATTGGTAACTTATAATTTATTTAATTATGACAAACATCTTAAAAAATATTTTATTTTTTCTTTTCACTTTCGGATCAAGCTATTTATCCGCCGAAGAAATGGGGGACAATCAAAAGCCAAATATTGTTTTTATTCTGGCAGACAACCTTACTTTTAGAGGAGGATTTTTTTTTGAAGGATAATCAATTGTAATTTCAATAAAAACTACACTATGAAACTTTTAATGTCCAGAATGTTACATTCAGATTTCAAGAATGTTTTAGTGATTTTAGTAATAAACATATTTGCATTAGGACTATCTCACGCAGCAGATAAAGATAAACCTAATATTTTACTGGTGCTTTCCGACGACCAATCATGGCTACATACCAGTATTTCGGGGAATAAAGTAATAAAGACGCCGGCATTCGACCGTGTGGCTAAAGAAGGAGTACTTTTTAATAATGCCTTTGCAGCTTGTCCATCGTGCACTCCATCGCGAACTGCAATATTAAGTGGGCAAGATATCTGGCGAACCGAGGAAGCCGGATTATTAATGGGAGCCATTCCAAAAGAACTACCACTTTTCACCCATATTCTATCCGATAATGGGTTTCATGTAGGATATACCGGAAAGGGCTGGGCTCCCGGCAACTGGTCGTACCTGGGTCTTGAAAAAGAACCTTTAATTAAGGAATACAACCAACGTTTGGAAAAGGAAATTGCATATGGAATTGATAAAAGGGATTACACTGAAAATTTTAAAGATTTTCTTATAGACCGCCCAAAAGATGCTCCATTCTTTTTCTGGTTTGGCTCAACCGAACCTCATCGCGAATATCAGTTTGGCGTTGGAGAAAAGGAAGCCGGATTAAATTCTGAAGATATTGAAGTGCCTCCCTTCTGGCCTGACAATGAGATTGTTCGGCAGGATATTATGGATTATTATTACGAAATAATGTGGTACGATTCTCATTTAGCAGGTATGATTTATGAACTTGAACAAGCAGGAGAACTCGATAATACAATAATTATAGTTACCTCAGATAATGGCATGCCTTTCCCTCGCGCAAAAGTAAATCTATACGATTGGGGAACACACATGCCTTTGGCAATTCGTTGGGGAAATAAAGTTAAAGCAGGAAGACAGGTAGATGATTTGGTTTCGCTTATCGATCTTGCACCAACAATTCTAGAAGCTGCCGGATTGGACATTCCTAATGAAATAACAGGTAAAAGTCTTTTGCCCATTCTTAAATCGAATAGAAATGGAATTGTAGATGCCTCGAGAGACAAAATATTCACCGCACTTGAAAGACACACATACTGCCGACCAGAAGGTGATACTTATCCGTGTCGAGCCATTCGTACTCATGAATATTTATACATTAGAAATTTTGAGGCAGACCGATGGGCTACCGGTGGACCCGATTTTATCTCATCGAATAAAACTTCACATGGCGATGTAGATGCATGCCCGACAAAGGCATTTATTATTGATAATGAAGAAATGCTTCAAAAATATTTTGACTGGAACTTTGGAAAACGACCGGCAGAAGAATTATACGATGTAAAAAATGATCCGGGGCAGATATACAACCTTGCTGATAATCCTGATTATTTTGAAATAAAAGGAGGATTGGCAGAGCAACTTATTAGCTATTTGAAAGAAACTGGCGATCCGAGAATCGAAGGTAAAGACCCCTGGAAAGATTATATCTATCATCAGGAAAATGGTTTTGGCTCCACTTATAATAAATCCCTACCAATGCACCGAAGAACCAGAGCAAAGTTACGCCCCAGCGATCATCCTGATAATAGATTTTAATATATATATTAAAGCAAATTTGTAATGTTATCTGTGTTGAATATTTTTAATGAAAACCATTTTATTGTTTAGGTGATTTTTTGTGTTTTCGACAATGATATTTTTGAAATTTATAAAAACTTGCTTCAATAATTAACAATATGAAGTTGTTTATAAAAATAACCTTATCTTTGCAAAAATAATTTAAGGCAATAATAGTTTATGGGTAGATCACAAGAAACTTTCAACAAAAAAGAGGTTAGGAACAAAAAGGAGAAAAAAAGAAAAGAGAAAGCGGCTAAAAGAGCTGCTAGAAACAATATTGAAAAGAAATCGGGGTTGGACGATATGATTGCCTACGTTGATGAAAATGGTATGTTAAGTTCGGCACCACCAGACCCAACCATTAAAAAGAGTAAGGTAAAACTTGAAGACATTGAAGTTAGTGTTCCGAGAGGAAGTGCCATTGAAGAAGATCCTATTAAAAAAGGGTTAGTCTCTTTTTTCAACGATTCAAAAGGTTTTGGATTCATTAAAAATATAGATACAAAGCAAGATGTTTTTGTACATATAAACAATGTTATCGGCGATATAAAAGAAGGTAATTTAGTTACTTATGAAGTGGAAATGGGTCAAAGAGGACCAACTGCAGTAAATGTTACATTAAGTAAATAATATTTTGGTGTTTTGTACAATCTTAAAACAAAAAAAGCATCCGTCAATTGACGGATGCTTTTTTGTTTACATTTTTAATTTCTTTTCAATGTCTTCCACAAATTGTCGGAAGTTTTTATCGGTGTCTTTTAAATTATTAACAGTTTTGCAAGCGTGTAAAACTGTTGCATGATCTTTACTTCCAATTTGTGCACCAATACTTGCTAACGAATATTTAGTTAAGCTTTTAGAGAAGTACATTGCAATTTGCCTAGCTTGAACAATTTCGCGTTTACGTGTTTTTGCTTGAAGTGCATCAACAGTCATACTAAAATAGTCGCAAACAACTTTCGAAATGTATTCTATCGAAAGTTCGCGTTTCGAGTTTTTAACTAATTTGTTAATTAGTTTGGCTGCAAGTTCAAGTGTAATTTCTCTGTTATTAAGCATGGACTGTGCCAGCAACGAAACCAATGCTCCTTCTAATTCTCTTACATTGTTAGATACGTGCGAAGCAATGTATTCAAGTACTTCATCAGAAAGTGAGATGCCATCTTTATAAACTTTACGACGTAATATTTTCATTCGAGTATCAAAGTCGGGTGTTTGCAAATCTGCAGTTAAACCCCATTTGAATCTTGATAATAACCTCTGTTCCATCCCTTTTAGTTCAATGGGTGGCTTGTCTGAAGTTAAAATCAACTGCTTTCCCATTTGGTGTAAATGGTTAAAAATATGGAAGAAAGTTTCTTGTGTTTTCTCTTTTCCGGCAAACTCATGCACATCATCCAAAATCAAAACATCTATCATTTGGTAAAAATGCAGAAAATCGTTTCGGTTATTGTTGCGAGTTGCTTCGGTAAACTGAGTCTGAAATTTATTTGCATTAACATATAGCACAACTTTGTCTGGAAACTGTTCTTTTACCTCAATACCAATTGCCTGTGCCAGATGTGTTTTTCCTAAGCCAGAATTTCCATAAATCATTAGTGGATTAAACGCTGTTCCTCCTGGATTTTGCGCAACTGCATATCCTGCACTTCTTCCCAATCGGTTACAATCTCCTTCTACAAAATTTTCAAAAGTATTGTCGGCTTTTAATTGAGGATCTATCTGAAGTTTCTGAATTCCAGGAATAATAAATGGATTTTTAATAGCTGTTTTGTCATCAACTCTCAGCGGAACAGTTAATGCTTTGTTCTGTATTTTAAGATTGTTATTGGTTGGGTAACTTACAGTGTATGGCTCTTCGCCGTTTTTAGTCCCAATAACAACATTGTATTCAAGTTTTGCTCCAGTACCTAGAACCATACGAAGTGTTTTTCGTAAAATATCGATAAACTGCTCTTCCAAATATTCATAAAAGAAAGCGCTGGGTACTTGAATTGTTAAGACTTTTTCGTTAAGTTTAACTGGGATAATTGGTTCAAACCATGTTTTAAAGCTACTGCCGGGGACATTATCTTTGATAATATTTAAGCATTTTTCCCATGCAGTCCTATATTCTTCATTCATCTGCAAAATTAGATTATTCGCGGTTAATTAATTAGTATCCATATATAAAATAGGAAGCTACAAAATTTGCAATAATAAAGTTAAAAAAAAAATCTAATTTCTATTGGTTTATTGGTAATTGTTTTATTAGTTTCTATTTCAGGCGTTTAAAAAAATATTTTTTTTTAATTTTGTTATCTCGCTTAAAATCAATTGGTTAAAACTAAGTGATTGATTAGTAATAGTATATCTGGTGGGTAGTAGTAGGGTGCATTGTTGATAAGTGGTTTGTAACTTAAAATGATTAAAAATTAGTGTAATGATTTGAGTGCTTTTTCAAGTTTTATCAACCGTCCGTTTTTGAAAGAAACGATTGTTGACTCAGGAAATTTTTTCTTTATTTCATCGTGCAAAACTACTATCTCGGAGTACGATGCAGAGGCTCCAACTAAATAAGAATATGCACCACTTGCAACAAACTCTTCTACACCTTCTATTCCTTCAAAATATTTCGAATTGGTGGGTATCTGATTTTCCGCTGAAATAAGATGAACTTTGAAAATTATATTTTTAGAGTTTCCTTCAGTATTTGCATTTATGTAGTACTCTTTTCCAAAATCCATGGCCGAGAATTGTAAATATCTTTTTGGGTTGGCTTGAATATCAGTTATTAAAAAACTTAAATTATCAGAAAGATCGTTTATCGATTTATACAGTTCGTCATCGTTTAATAGTAGTCCTGCAGTACTTTCTTCGCTGTTAAGTTTTTGTAGAATAATTAGTATTTGTTCAGATGCAAGAGAGATATTTGCCAAAATTGGCGAAATTGAAAACTGAGCTAGTGTATCACTAAAACTGGCAAGATTTTGAATGGTAGTTTCCAGTGCTTTTGAGTTATTATTGAATGTTAAAGTGATCTCTTCGATATTTGTGATTATATTTTTAATACTACCTTTTTC
Source organism: Bacteroidota bacterium (assembly GCA_030632865.1). GTDB lineage: Bacteria > Bacteroidota > Bacteroidia > Bacteroidales > Prolixibacteraceae > Draconibacterium. The sequence goes on along the minus strand of DAOVTY010000009.1, from coordinate 6,086 downwards.
TGATGAAACAATACTTTGTATGTCGGCAGTAGTTTTTTCTATATTCTCGATAGTTTGGTTAATATTAGCAAAACTTGTGGAAAGGTTCTGTTGTGCATCCTCGTTAAAAATAATAGTTAGCACTGTAATTGCCGAGTCGATGGTTCCTAACAGTTGTTCTGCTTTATTCTTTATTGGCAAAATTTGTAAACTAACCTGTTCTTTTAAATCTGTTTCTACAGCTCCGGGAATAGTATCGTATGCTAAATAAACTTCATCTTCATTACTAAAAATCATTTTAATGGAGCGGGTTCCCATAATGTCACTACTAACAATTTGAGCTACAGAGTTTAACGGAATTCGAAAAGTTGCATCTGCAATAAATGTAACAATTAATTTTCCGCTGTTATCGGGAGCAAAATTTATACTTTTAACTTGCCCAATTTGGTATCCATTCATTGTTACTTTGCTCGACTCAACCAGCCCGTCAACCCTCTCGTAAACTATATGGTATGCATTGTTTTGCTTAAAAATATCATTTCCTTTCAAATAACTCAAACCCCAAATAAATATGGTTGTTGAGATAATTATTAATAATCCGAGTTTTGTATATTTTGATAGTTTCATTTGTTATAATTAAATTCAAGATAGCCGAAAAAACATCAGACAGTGTGCTTTTTACTATCTTCCTAATGTTTATTTGCTATAATTAATTAATCTTCAATAGTAATGTAAAATTAGGGATTTATGATTCAATTACATTTTTCTCTCCGTTTTTTTAACAGAAATTAGTTAATTATCATCAAATTCTACAATGAAAGCCGTTGGATATTTATTTTTTAGCCTGCTTTTTTCCTTTTCTGCTTCGATTATTGTATTAAATTTTCCTGAATAGTAACGGTTTATAACTTCCGACTCAACAATAAAAATATTATTTTCTCCTTTAAAATTAGCAGGAGTAGTTTTTAGTTTTCTTTTTAATGCAATTATCTGCACCGAGAAATATTTAGATTTAGTATTTGTTATGTTTTCTTGCAATTTTACCTTTTTCTTTAATGTAGTTTCTGGCTGTTTCTCTTCAATTTTTATATTCTCGTTAGTAACTAAATTGAAACTACTTTTATCTTCAATTCTTCTTTTATACTCTTTAAAAGCTGCGAAAATTGCAGATGCAAGATTGATTTTCCCCGAATTACTAAGCAGATAATTTCTTTCTGAAGTGTGACTTAAAAATCCGGCTTCTATTAATACACTCGGCATGGTTGTTCGGCGAAGTACTAGAAATCCAGCCTGCTTAACACTCCGGTCAGCGCGATTTGATTTTTCTTTGAACTGTTTTTGAATAGATGACGCAAACATCACACTCTGTTCTAAGTATTCGTCTTGTACCAACTCAAACATAATATACGATTCGGGTGAATTTGGGTCGAATCCTTCGTAGGTTTTAGTGTAATCGTCTTCCAACAAAATTACAGCATTCTCTTTTTTTGCAACATCCAAATTATCTTTGCTTCGGTGCTGTCCCAAAACATAAGTTTCTGCTCCTTTTACTGATTTGTTATCAACAGAATTTACATGTATTGAAATAAAAAGATCGGCTTTATTCTTATTCGCAATGCTGGCTCGTTGATGAAGTGGTACGAAAATATCTTTTTTACGAGTGTAAACTATTTTAACATTGGGATAATTGGTTTTTATAATATCACCTAGTTTCAGTGCAATATCAAGTACAATGTCTTTCTCCTTAGCATTGCCCATAGATGCACCCCAATCTTTTCCTCCATGTCCAGGGTCAATAATAACAACCGATACAAGCGATTCGTCTTTTTCTTGAGCAGCACTATTTAGTATTAATGCAGGTGAAAAAGTTACGCTAAAAATCACACTGAAAATTAAATTTAAATATGAGATATTCATAATGTTTCCTGAATCTGTAACAAAAATATAAATTTTAAAATTATTTTACATTTATTATCACAATTGTATAGACCTTATTTTTATTTTTGTCGTGCTAAATAATGCAGAAGACAATTTGTATAAGATATTAATCACATATTTATTTCTATTTGTTCCTCTTTTTTTGTTCAGTCAGGAGACTGAAAAATTTAAAGTTGAAAAAGGCAATCTAATACCTTCTGAAATTAGTCGCGACCTGTTTGAGGCTGATACTTTAATGCTCGACACGGTAGATGTTATCTCTGACGTAATTGATTCGATTGCAAAACCTATTATTGATGCCCCAATTGTCTATACAGCAACAGATTCTATCATTGTTTCGTTCGACGGGCAAAAGGTCTTTCTTTATAACGAAGCAAGTGTTACATACGAGGATATAGAATTAAATGCATATTTTATTGAGCTGGATTTGGAAACTAAGGAGATTTTTGCTGAAGGTATTTTAGATTCCACCGAGACTTTAGTGCAAAAACCTATTTTCAAACAAGGTTCTGAAGAATATGTATCTGAAACCATGCGCTATAATTTCCAATCAGGTAAGGCATTTATTACAAATGTTGTTTCCGAGCAGGGCGAAGGGAGAATATTAAGCGATCGCACAAAAAAAATTGGTGAAGCTGTTTTTATTACCGAAAAGGCTAGATATACAACTTGCGATGCTGAAGAGCCACATTTTTATTTGCATTTATCTAAAGCAAAAGTTATAGGTAACGATAAAATTATTACAGGACCTGCGTATATGGTTCTTGAAGGTTTTCCATTATATTTTCCTTTTCTTCCGTTTGGCTATTTTCCAAATACAACAACCTACACTTCTGGTATTTTAGTGCCAATGTACGGCGAGGAGCAAAATCGTGGCTTCTTTTTACGCGACGGTGGTTATTATTGGGCTGCCAACGAATATTTCGATTTAGCTGTGCGTGGCGATCTTTATTCAAGAGGGTCGTGGGCAACTAAATTGCACACCAATTATCGTAAAAGATATAAATTTAGTGGTGCGTTCGATTTTAAATATGCAATGAATATTTATGGAGAGAAAGGATTTGATACTTATTCCCGATCACCTCAATTTCAGGTTACATGGTCGCATAGTCAGGATGCAAAAGCAAATCCTAACAGAACTTTTTCTGCAAGCGTAAACTTCTCTACCAGTGGTTATGATAAGCAGAATTCAATATCGGGACAAAATTACCTGAGAACGCAAAAGTCATCAAGTATTTCTTACACTCGTAAATTTGAAAATACACCATTTAATTTATCTGCCAACTTAAGACATTCGCAGAATTCAACCGACACAACTTTAACTCTTTCGTTGCCGGAAATGACTTTTAGTATGGCAAAAATTTACCCATTTCGGAGGAAAACACCATCTGGCAAACTTAGGTTTTACGAAAATTTTGGTATTAATTATACAGGTAATCTTAAAAATAGTATAACCGCAAAAGAGTATGAAATTTTGGATATGTCATTTCCGCAAGACTGGAGAAATGGTATTAAACATAGCATGCCAATTTCGTTTCCAAGTTTCAATTTAAAATATGTGAACTTTAGCCCAGGTATCAGTTACAACGAAACATGGTATTTCGATAAAAAGAATTACACTTATCACGAAGATGAAGTTTTTCTTGATCCTTATGGGAGAGAAAGCCATGTTAAAGTTGATACAATAAATGGCTTTAACAGGGTTTATAGTTATGCGTATAGTATAAGTTCGTCAACTAATATTTATGGCATGTACATGCCTCGAAATCCAGATTCGAAAATAAAAGGAATCAGACATAAATTTACACCGTCGGCAAGTTTTAGTTACCGTCCTGATTTTGGACAAGAAAAATTTGGATATTGGCAAACTGTGCAAATAGATTCTACAGGTAGAATAGATTATTTTGATGTAAATGCCGGTGGTGTTTATGGCGGGTCACCTGGTAGAGGAGCATCTGGCGCTATTAGTCTTTCTATTAATAACAATGTGGAAATGAAGGTTTTGGATACAAAAGATTCCACAAGTACTGATGATGAAAGCAAATTCAGAAAAGTTAAAATAATAGATAATTTAAGTTTTGCATCGTCGTATAATTTGATAGCCGATTCGTTAAATCTTTCGCCAATAAGTATGAGAGCACGCACAACAATTAAGGGAGTAAGTATAAATATGGGAGGTATTTTAGACCCCTACGAATTGGATGAGAATTATAGGAAAATTAACAAGTTTGCTTGGAATGAACGAAGTGGAATACAAAAATTAGGGAGATTAACTAGGGCAAATCTATCGTTTGGGATGAATTTTAAATCTAAAAAAGGAGATGAAAAGGCTGAAGATAAAAAAGAGCTGATTGAAGAGAATAATATTTTGCAAGGTGATTACAACGATTATATAGATTTTGATATTCCCTGGGATTTTGGTTTTAATTATAGTATAAATTATTCAGGTCCAACGTTTTCTAAACCAAACGGAAATGTTACACAAACTCTGGGTTTTCGAGGAAATTTAAATCTCACACAAAAATGGAGAATTAGCATGAACACAAACTTCGATATTATGGCGCAGGAGTTTTCGTTTACTTCAATCAATATAAATCGCGATTTGCATTGCTGGTCTATGGCATTTAATTTTGTACCGTTTGGATATATGAAGAGTTATAGTTTCACAATTAATGCAAAAGCATCGTTGCTAAAAGATCTGAAATTGGAAAAAAGGCAAAGTCATTATGATAATTTTTAATAAACTTTATTTACTATGAAAAAAATAATTAGCACAGAAAATGCACCTCAAGCAATTGGTCCATATAGTCAGGCCGTTGAAGTAAATGGAACTTTATATATTTCGGGCCAGGTGCCGTTAATTGCCGAAACCATGAAAGTTGTTGAAGGCGGAATTAAAGAACAAACAATGCAAGTAATGAAAAATATTGGCGCAATTTTAGAAGCTGCCGGATACACTTATTCTAATGTTGTAAAATCTACCTGCTTACTTAGCGACATGGCGAATTTTAAAGCTATGAACGAAGTTTATGGCAAGTTTTATAACGAAGAGCAGCCAGCTCGTGCTGCGTTTGCAGTTAAAGAATTGCCTCTTAGTGTTTTGGTAGAAATTGAAACAGTGGCTGTTAAATAATCGATATTTTAAATTTGTTTTTCGTATTTTAAATAGAAATTAGGTGAGATGAGAATATTGTGGGGTGTTATTATTATTTTGATATTTGTTGCTTGTGGAGGATCAAAAGTATTAGTTTCGAATAAAGATAATGCAGAAACGGCAGCTTCACAGGGGAATTTTTCTCAGGCTGTTGATGCGTGGAAACTCTATTTCGACCAAACTGCAATTGAAGAAGTTGCAGGAGCTAATTTTGCTGATGCAGCAAAAACAGCTTTTAAAGCTGGCAACATAAAGTTAGCATTAAGTTGGTTCGATCAGGCGCGTTATAAAAATTATGCCGATGCCGGAATGTATATTACCCTTGCCAAAATATTTAACGAGAAAAAAAATATCTCGAAAGAGTTAACTGCCCTAGAATATATTATTGAAAATTATAGAGAAAGTTCGGCTCAAATAAATAGTCGCCTTTTCGATATTTATTCTGAAATAGAATCGTTTGAAAATGCTTTGCAGGTTTGGGCGAATTTAGATGAAACTACAAAAAATGAATTATCAAAACTGGATATCTATTTTCATGTTCAAAGAGAGCTGAAAGACTCAACTGTTTGCGACTCGGTATCGTTGGTATTGCTAGAGAAAGACCCTCAAAACGTGGAAGCTCTTGAATGGAATGCTAAAAAGTATTATTGGAAAGGCGAAAATCGTTATCAGAGCGAAATGGCTATTTACAATAAAAAGAAAACCAATCGTCAGTATAAAATTCTTTTAAACGAATTAGATAAGGCAACGGCAGATTTTAAAAGATCGTTAAAATATTTTGATAAACTTTGGGAAATTGAGCCGGGTGAAAAATACGCCAGTTACTTTGCTAATATTTATGCACGTTTTGGTGATGAAAAGAAATCTAAGTTGTATCAGAAATATATGAAATAAATTATATTAGCGCTTTCGCGGCAATTTCTTTCTACTCTGCTTTCCTTAAATAAAAGACAAAACCGTTTTTCTCTCCTATTTTTTCCACATCGCTATATTTTTCCATTAACGGAGCACGATG